>NZ_JALTON010000040.1 GCF_027000115.1 Thiohalobacter sp.
CGCTGCGGATCCTCCTGACTGAGCAGCAGCTTGATCCGGGCCTGGCGGCCGAGAACGTAGGCGCTCCGCACCTGCTCGCGCAGGGCCACGGTCTGACGGTCCAGTTGTGCCCGGGCCTCGGCCCGGGAACGGCGCAGCGCCTCCAGCCGCTGACGCCGGGCAGCCCGCTCGGCGTCCAGCCGACGCAACGCCCGGCTGGACGCGCCGATGGCGCCCTCGAGACGCGCCAGTTCGGCCGCCAGGCGCGATTCGCGATCCCGGTTGCGTGACAGCTCGCTGCGCAGGGACTCGATGCGGGCGCGCAGGTCGGCAAGTCGGCGCGCGGCGGCCTCTGCGTCCTGATCGGCCGCCGGAACCGGTGGCGGGAGCAGCGCCAGCAGCAGGGCGGCGGCCAGGCCCCGCCCCGTGCGGCAAGGCCCCTCAGGCGCCGCGCTGCTCCAGTTCCGCCGGTGCATGCCGGTCGTCGAGCAGGCGCACCAGTGAGGTGCCGGTCATCTCCGGGGGCACTTCCAGACCCATCAGGTAGAGCATGGTCGGGGCGACATCGCACAGCGCACCGCGGTCGGCCATTTCCGCCGGCCTGCCCACATAGACGCAGGGCACGGGGTTGGTGGAGTGGGCAGTGTGAGCCTGGTTGGTCTCGGGGTCGCGCATCTTCTCGGCGTTGCCGTGGTCGGCGGTGATGAGCATCTCGCCACCGACTCGATGCAGGGCGTGCTGCAGGCGGCCGAGGCATTCGTCAATGGCCTCGATGGCCTTGACCGCGGCGTCGAAGTTGCCGGTGTGACCCACCATGTCGGGATTGGCGTAGTTGCAGATGATCACATCGTAGCGCTGGCTTTCTATGGCTTCGACCAGCCTGTCGGTGACCTCGTAGGCGCTCATCTCCGGCTTGAGGTCATAGGTGGCGACCTTGGGCGAGGGCACCAGGATGCGGTCCTCGAACTCGAAGGGTTCCTCGATGCCGCCATTGAAAAAGAAAGTCACGTGCGCGTACTTCTCGGTCTCGGCGATGCGCAACTGGCGCAGGCCCAGTTTGGAAACGTACTCGCCGAACACGTTCTGCAGGCGCTCCGGCGGATAGGCGACGGGGATGTCGAATTCGGAGTTGTACTCGGTCAGGGACACGAAGCGGCCCAGCCGGGGCCAGTAACTGCGCTCGAAACCGTCGAAATCAGGCTCTATGAAGGGCCGGGTGATCTGGCGGGCGCGATCCGAGCGGTAGTTCATGAACACCACCACGTCACCGTCCTCCACCCGCACCCGCTCGCTGCCGGGCGGGACGATGGCCGTGGCCTTGACGAACTCGTCGGACTCGCCGCGTTCGTAGGCCATCTTCAGGCCGGTGAGGGCATCGGGCGCTTCGTACTCGGCCTTGCCCAGGGTGATGAGATCGTAGGCGGCCTGGATGCGCGGCCAGCGATGGTCGCGGTCCATGGCGTAGTAGCGGCCGATCATGGACGCAAAGCGGCCGCCGCCGAATTCGCGGAACTTGTCTTCCATCAGCCTGATCGAGGCCTCGGCGCTGCGCGGCGGGGTGTCGCGGCCGTCGAGGAAGGCGTGCAGATAGACCTTGTCGGCGCCGCGCTCGACCGCGAGCTGCACCATGGCATGGATGTGACACTCATGGCTGTGCACGCCGCCCGGGGACAGCAGCCCGAGGATGTGCACCGCCTTGCCGTTGGCCTTCGCCAGGTCGACGGCGTCGGTGAGCGTCTGGTTGCTGAAAAAGGAGCCGGTCTTGATGGAACGGCTGACGCGGGTGAACTCCTGGTACACCACGCGGCCGGCACCGAGGTTCAGATGGCCCACCTCGGAATTGCCCATCTGGTCACCGGGCAGCCCCACGGCCGCGCCGGAGGTGCGCAGCAGGGTGTGCGGATATTCCGCCCAGAGCCGGTCCCATACCGGCTTGCGGGCCGCGGCGATGGCGTTGAAGTCCGGGTCCTCGCTGTAGCCCCATCCGTCCAGGATGACCAGAACCATGGGTTTCGGCGTGCTCATGGGCTCGTCAGCTTCCTCTTGAACTCGATGTTTGGAATAAGTCTAAATTGTCCGCGCGGCCCCGCCAAGGGGGTACACGGCCAAGCATCCGGTACACGGGGTGGGAAAACGCCGAAACGCGGCCCTCGGCATCGCCACACTGGTAGAACGGCTTATTATTGTATAATGTTTCTTTTATGAAAGTCAGCGTAGGGGAGGCATGCCGTGTCCGACGGCCCGTGCTGCTTGTCCATCCTTTGTGCGCCCGTCGAGGGGGGTATCATGAGTGCAGATCCCATGAATGCGGAAATGTCGAGCGAGGAACTGATTTCCCGCGACGAGGACATCGAGCGCGCCTCGCGCTCGCTCAAGGCCATGTCCCACCCGCTGCGGCTGAAGATCCTGTGTACGCTCGGCGACCGCGAGGTCAGCGTCCAGGACATCGTCGAACACGTCGGCACTTCGCAGAGCAACATCTCGCAGCATCTGGCCATTCTTCGTGACAAGGGCATCCTCACCGCCCGCAAGGACGCCAACCGGGTCTATTACCGGGTCGGTGACGCCCGTACCCTGGCACTGATCGGCATGATGCGCGAGGTGTTCTGCTCCCGCAGCCGGTAGCCTTCCGCACCGCTTTCATCCGCCCGGCCGCCGCGGCCGGGCGGGGTTCCCGTTCACTCGCAGCGAGTCTCCATGCAGCAGTTCATCGAATTCGTCGCCCGTCACTGGATCCTGTCCCTGACCTTCGTGGTCCTGCTGGGCCTGCTGGTCGGTGGCGAGATCCGGCGACGGCGCTACGGCATTCCCCAGATCGGCCCGCTGGCCGCCACCCAGGCCATCAACCACGAGGATGCGCTGGTGCTCGACACCCGGGAAGACAGCGAGTACGCCCGGGGCCATCTGCCGCACGCCTTGCACCTGCCGCTGGGCAAGCTGCCCGAGCGCCTCTCGGAACTCGAGAAGTACCGTGACCGCCCCATTATCGTCTACTGCCGCAGTGGCAACCGTTCCATGTCCGCTGCCCAGCAGCTCGCGAAGGCCGGCTTCGGCAAGGTCTACAACCTGCAAGGGGGCATCATGGCCTGGGAAAGCGCCAACCTCCCCGTTACGCGCAAGTAAGCAGCGAAAGTACCATGAAGCATCAGGACAACCCCCCGCCCGTGGTCATGTATTCGACCCGTTTCTGCCCCTACTGCGTCCGCGCGCGGATGCTGCTCGACGCCAAGGGCGTGCCCTACGAGGACATCCGCGTCGACTTCGACAGCGGACTCAGGACCGAGATGGAACGGCGCAGTGGCCGCACCTCGGTGCCGCAGATCTTCATCGGCGACACCCATGTCGGCGGCTGCGACGACCTCTATGCCCTTGAACGGGCGGGGCGGCTGGACGCCCTGCTCGGCCTGGCCACCGAATAGGCGGGCCGGCTGTCGCGGCGCGGTCCGCCGCGCTACCATGGCCCACATTCGATCACCCGACGGCCGGCGGCCGTCGCCGCAACCCACAGGATGGAAGACCCATGTCCGAAGAAAACCAGAACGCCGGCGACAAGCAGTTCGCGATCCAGAAGATCTACGTCAAGGACCTCTCCTTCGAAACGCCCAATTCGCCCCAGATCTTCACCGAGGAGTGGCAGCCCGAAATCAACCTCAACCTCAACAGCGAGTCGCGCCCGGTAACCGATACCGTGTTCGAGGTCGTCCTTTCCCTCACCGTGACCGCGAAAATCGGCGACAAGACCGCCTATCTGGCCGAGGTGCAGCAGGCCGGCGTGTTCACCATCGCCGGCTTTGCGGAGGAAGAACTCAAGCCCATGCTCGGCGCCTTCTGCCCCAACACCCTCTATCCCTTTGCCCGCGAGACGGTGGCGGACCTGGTCAACCGCGGCGGCTTTCCGCAGCTCCTGCTGGCGCCGATCAATTTCGACGCCCTCTACGCCCAGCAGGCCGCAGGAAACGTGCAGGCACAGGTCGATCCGGGCAACGCGCAACACTGAGGCCGATGGACGCGGCCGACATCTCGGTCCTCGGGGCCGGTTCCTGGGGCACCGCCCTCTCCCTGCTGCTCGCCCGCAACGGCCATCGCGTCTGTCTCTGGGGCCATCTCGCCGACGCCATGGCCGAGATGGCCCGGGATCGCGAGAACCGCGCCTTTCTGCCCGGTTTCACGCTGCCCGAGCGCATCGCCCCCACCGCCGATCTGGCGCAGGCGCTGGCCGCCCGCGACCTGCTGGTGGTGGTACCCAGCCACGCCTTCCGCGAAGTGCTGACGCGCATGGCGGATGGCCTGCGTGACGACGCCCGGCTGGCCTGGGCCACCAAGGGCCTGGAGATGGCCAGCGGCAAGCTGCTGCACCAGGTCGCCGGAGAGGTGCTGCCCGGCCGGGCCTGCGCGGTCCTGTCGGGACCGACCTTCGCCCGCGAGGTCGCTGCCGGCCTGCCCACCGCGGCCACCGTGGCCAGTGCCGATCCGGCACTGGCCGAACAGTTCGCCGGACGCGTGCGTGGCGAGACCTTCCGCGCCTACACCAGCGACGACGTCATCGGCCTGGAACTGGGCGGCGCCATCAAGAACGTGCTCGCCATCGCCGCCGGCATCTCCGACGGGCTCGGCTTCGGCGCCAACGCCCGCGCCGCCCTCGTCACCCGCGGCCTGGCCGAGATGATGCGCCTGGGCGTCGCCCTCGGCGGCCGGCGCGAGACCTTCATGGGCCTCGGTGGCGTCGGCGACCTGGTGCTCACCTGCACCGACAACCAGTCCCGCAACCGCCGCCTCGGCCTCGCGCTGGGCGAGGGCCGCGACCGCGCCGAAGCCGAGCGCGAGATCGGCCAGGTGGTCGAGGGCGCCGCCACCGCCCGCGAGATCCACAAGCTCGGCCACAAGCACGACATCGAGATGCCCATCTGCGAGGCGGTGTACCGCGTGCTGTACGAAGACCTGACCCCGAAGGCCGCGGTGCGCGAGCTGCTGACCCGCGAGCCCAAGGCGGAGACCTTGTGAGTGCCCGGCCGGTCACCCCTGGGTAGGATAGGCAAAGGGAAGCGTGCCCATCAGAACCCCGCAAGAACGCCACGGACGACACGGAAGGCACGGACAGAAGAATGATGCCGGGCTGGCAGGCAGCCAGACCGGCCACCGACCCGGGTTCCGGTCCCCTCTGCCGCCCCGAGCATCGCAGCGGGACGCGGATCAGGCCGCGCGAGTGTCTGAGCGCAGCGAGTTGCGCGCGGCCCCGCGGCCCGCGAGAAGCGCAGGGCACCCGAAGGGGGCGGCAGCGGGGCGGCCTTTCTTTTGGTTACTTTCCTTTGGCCGGGCAAAGAAAAGTAAGCCGCCCGGCAGGGGCGGAAGAAAGCGCGGCTCCCGCCCATCCTGTAGCCCGGACGCAGGCCCCCAGGGCCGTAATCCGGGAAACGCGGTTGTCCCCGGGTTGCGCTCCGCTCCACCCCGGCTACGGCGTCAGCTGCGAGAGCCTAGCAGTTGATTGGATCCGTGCCTTCCGTGTCGTCCGTGGCGCACTTGTAGTTTTTCTGATGGGCACGCTTCGCTTTGCCCATCCTACCCGGGGCGAGCGGGTGGGCACTCATTCCGCACCCTCGAACCCCAGCTGCCGCCAGGCCTCGAACAGGGTGACCGCCACCGCATTGGACAGGTTGAGGCTGCGATTGCCGGGCCGCATGGGCAGGCGCAAGCGCCGTTCCCGTGGCAGGGCATCGAGCAGGGCCTGCGGCAGGCCGCGGGTTTCGGGTCCGAACAGGAAGGCATCGCCGGGGCGGTAGCAGGGCCCGTCGTGGCGGGTGTGGCCGCGGGTGGAAAGGGCGAACAGGCGCGCCTCCGGCAGCGTGGCCAGCGCGCCATCCAGATCGTCGTGGAGGGCGACCTCGGCCCATTCGCGGTAGTCGAGCCCGGCGCGGCGCAGGCGGCGGTCGTCGAACTCGAAGCCCAGCGGGCGCACCAGATGCAGGCGGCAACCGGTGTTGGCGCACAGGCGTATGATGTTGCCGGTGTTGGGCGGGATCTCCGGCTGATAGAGGATCACATGGAACATGGGTACCGGTACAAGCACGACGGTTTCCGGTATTCTACCGGCCATCCGAGCCGCCATCGGCCCCGTTTTCCCTCTCGAGTCCTGTATCGGCCCGCTGCATGACGCCCGAAGAATCTGAACTGCTCGCCCTGGATTTCTGCGGACTGCGTTTCGCCAGCCCGCTGGTGCTGCTGTCGGGCTGTGTCGGCTTCGGCGAGGAGTACACCCGCGTCGAAGGCTTTTCCAACCGCGATGTCGGTGCCGTCTGCCTGAAGGGCACTACCGGCGAGCCGCGGCTGGGCAATCCGCCACACCGGGTTTACGAAACGCCGGCCGGCATGCTGAACGCCATCGGCCTGCAGAACCCGGGCGTGGACGCGGTGGTCGAGCGGATCCTGCCGACCCTGGATTTCTCGGAGACCCGATTCATCGCCAATGTCTCGGGATCGACGGTCGAGGAGTACGTTCGGGTCACCGAGCGCTTCGAGGATTCGCCCATCGACGCCATCGAGATCAACATCTCCTGCCCCAACGTCAAGGAGGGCGGGGTGGCCTTCGGCAACGACCCGGACATGTCGGCGCGGGTGGTGGAGGCCTGCCGCAAGGCGACCCGCAAGCCGCTCATTACCAAGCTCTCCCCCAACCAGACCGACATCGCCGAGAATGCCCGCCGCTGCATCGATGCGGGCGCCGACGCCTTCGCCGTCATCAACACCCTGATGGGCATGGCCATCGACATCGAATCGCGCACCCCCGTCATCGGCAACAATCAGGGCGGCCTGTCCGGACCCGCCATCAAACCGGTGGCCCTGCTCAAGGTGCACCAGGTGGCCCAGGTGTGCCGGCCGCACGGCATCCCCATCATCGGCCAGGGCGGCGTGACCAGCGCCGAGGACGCCCTGGAATTCCTGATCGCCGGCGCGACCGCCGTCGGCGTCGGCACCGCACTTTTCTACGATCCCCTCATCTGCCGGAAAATCAACGCCGGCATCGCGGCTTACCTTCGCCGCCATGGCCTCGGAAACGTCAGCCAGTTGACGGATACCCTGGTCCTCAACCAGCCACCAGCGCCCGGCGGCGGTGGCTGCGGCAACTGACCTCAAGCCTATCTGACTGTTTTCCCTTTTCTTTCTGGCCCCGATCCGGTACACACCGGTCACCATGGTGCGCGCTGGTCCGAACCTTGCTTCAGCTTGGCCGGGAACGTGCGGCCGCGCGCCGGCGGCGCGTGAAACCCTCCGCGAGTCAGTCACCTGCGGCTGGCACAAACACAGGTCCACAGGGTCATCGGAGTCCATGCAACAGCAGGTCAACCTCTACCAGCCCGTCTTCCGCCGCGAGCAGCATCTGCTCTCGGGGCGGACCCTGATGCAGATTCTCGCACTGGCGGTGCTGGCGCTGGGTCTTTGGGCGGTGGCGGCAAGCTTCCAGGCCACGCGCGCTGCGCACAGCGCGGCAACGCTGGCCCAGGCCTACGAACGGCAGGCGGCCGGACTGGCACGCCTGGTCGATCCCGAGGCCCGTGCCCGGCTCGCCGGGCTGGACCGCGAAATCGAACGACTGGAAAGGCAGCTTGCGGAGGGCAAGCGGCTGCTGACCGCGATCGACACCCTGGTGGTGCCAGGTCAGGGCGGCTTCTCGCCTCGCCTCGAGGCGCTGGCCCGCCACCGGCTGCCCGGCCTCTGGCTGACCGGCATCCGCCTGCAGTCCGGCGGCGGCACCCGTCTTTCGGGCATGACGCTGGATCCACGGCTGGTGCCCCGCTACCTGGAACTGCTCAATCAGGACCCGCGGCTGGCCGCCTCGCCGCTGTCGCAGGTGCGCATGAACCGCGCCGGCGAGGACCCGCGTGCCCTGCACTTCGTTCTCGGCGGGGCCGGCGAAGGGGAGGCGTCATGAAGCTGCCCGCGCGCGTCGAAGGCTGGCTGGAACGACTGGACGCGCTGTCGCTGCGCGAGCGTCTGATCGTGCTCGGCACCGGGCTGCTGCTGGCGTGGTTCCTGTTCAACAGCCTGTTCATCGACCCTGCCCTGCGCCAACTGGAACAGCGGCGGCTGGAAATCACCGAGTGGGAGAGCCGGCTGGCCACGCTGGAGATCCAGACCCGCGAAATGGCCGGTGACGGCAGCCAGGCCATTGCCAGCCGTGAGGCCCGGCTGCAGGAACTGCGAGCGGCGCTGGCTGCGCGCCACGCCGAACTGGAAAGTCGCCTGGGTACCCTGCTCGAACCGCGTCAGGCCGCGCACCTGTTGCGCGACCTGTTGCGCGGCCATCGCGACCTGCGCCTGCTGGCCCTGGAAACCGGCGACCTGACCCCCTGGCCCGCAGACGAGACCGCTGACCCGGCGACCGGCTTTGCGCGCTATGACCTGCACCTGGAGCTGGAGGGCAGTTATCTCGCCGCGCTGGATTACCTCGCCGAACTCGAAGCGCTGCCCTGGCGGCTGATGTGGGATCGTTTCGAACTGGAAAGCACCGGGCATCCGCGGGCGCGGATCCGCATCGATCTCTACACGCTCGGCATGCGCGGAGGTGATGCATGAATGCCTGGCTGCTGCTGCTCGCGCTGATCGGCACCCCGTCCCAGGCCGCGCCGCTCGGCGACCCCACCGCCCCCAGCGAGCCGCTGGGCACGGCGGCCGCCAGCGGCCGTTCCGGCGGCTGGACCCTGAGCGCCACCCGTATCCGCAACGGCGACCGGCGGGCATTCATCAACGGCCGCGAGGTCCGCGAGGGCGATGCCATCGGCAACGCCCGTGTGCGCCGCATCCGCCACACCGAAGTCACCCTGGAGGCAGACGGCCAGCGCTTCACGCTGCGTCTGCTGCCCACTGCCATCAAGGCCAAGCCATGAACCGACCGACACAACCATCCATCGCGCTCGGACTGCTGCTCGGCGGCGCGCTGTTCGTCACCGCCGGCTGCCAGATGAATCCGGCGCGGGACAGCCGCGAACTGGCACCGAACCTGGGCGCCATCGACGACAGCCTCAAGAACCCGCCGGCCGCCGCGCCCGCGACGCCGCCACCGGAGGTCAGCGCGGCCCTGTTGCCGCCGCTGCAACTGTCGGTACCGACCCCGCGTGTGGTGGAACCGCGCTTCGACGTCGCCGTCAACGAGATGCCGGCGCGGGCCTTCTTCATGGGCCTGGTCGAGGGCACGCCCTACAACGTGGTGGTACATCCGGATGTCGCGGGCAAGCTGTCGCTGAACCTGCGCAACGTCACCGTGGACGAGGTGATGCAGACCCTGCGCGACGTCTACGGCTACGAATTCCACCGCCGCGGCAACCTGTATCAGGTGATGCCGGCACGCATGCGCTCGCGCATCTTCCGCATCGACTATCTCAATATCCAGCGCATCGGTGCCTCGCGCACCCGTGTCAGCTCCGGTCAGATCAGCGGCACCGACGTCGGCAACTCGGGCACTGAATCCGACACCGACAGCGACACCGAAACCACGAGTTCGAGCACCGGCGGCGCCGTTTCCGGCAGCGAGGTGGAAACCCGGTCCGATGCCGACTTCTGGCACGAACTGACGGAGTCCCTGCGCATGCTGATCGGTGAGGAAGACGGGCGCCGCGTGGTGGTCAATCCCCAGGCCGGCATCGTGGTGGTACGCGCCATGCCCGGCGAACTGCGCGACGTGCAGCACTTCCTCGATACCCTGCAAAAGGTGGTCGCACGCCAGGTCATTCTGGAGGCGAAGATCATCGAAGTGGAACTCAACGATGGCTTCCAGTCCGGCATCAACTGGGCGGCCATCGGCCGACCCGCGAAGGGCGAGACCATCCAGGCCGGCCAGACCGGCGGCGGCAACGTGTTCGAGAACGGCACCTCGGCGCTGGCCGGCAGCACCCCGGTGCTGTCGCCCGGCACCAATGTCACCAGCCTGGCCACCACGGCGCTCGGAGGCGTTTTCACGCTGGATCTCAACCTCAATGACTTCAATGCCTTCATCGAGCTGCTCAAGACCCAGGGCAAGGTGCAGGTGCTGTCCAGTCCGCGGGTGGCGACGGTCAACAACCAGAAGGCGGTGATCAAGGTCGGTACCGACGAGTTCTTCGTCACCGACATCGACACCCAGACCAACACCACCGGCGTCAGCGCGCTCAACCAGACGGTGAACGTGCAGCTGACGCCCTTCTTCTCCGGCGTCGCGCTGGACGTGATTCCGCAGATCGACGACAACGGCGAGGTGATCCTGCACATTCACCCGACGGTGAGCGAGGTCAAGGAAAAGACCAAGGAGATCAACGTTTCCACCGAAAGCACCCTGTCCGTGCCCCTGGCGCTGTCGAGCATCCGCGAGTCGGACACCATCATCCGCGCCCGCAGCGGCCAGGTGGTGGTGATCGGCGGGCTGATGAAGGACCAGCAGCGCGACGAAACGGCGAAAACCCCCGTGCTCGGCGACATGCCCGTGGTCGGCAACCTGTTCCAGCATCAGCGCCGGTCGCGCACCAAGAGCGAACTGGTCATCCTGCTGCGGCCCATTGTCACCAACGGCGTCGATTCCTGGTCCGAGGCGCTGCGCGCCAGCGCCGAACGCGTGCAGGCCATGGACCTGCCCCGCCACTGAGGCAGTCCGCATGTACCGCGCCCACTTCGGACTGCAGGACCGGCCATTCGGGATCACGCCCGACACCGGCTACTTCTTCGAGTCGCCGGGTCACCAGGAGGCGCTGAACGTACTCACCGTGGCCCTGCGCAGCGGCGAGGGTTTCATCAAGGTCACCGGCGAGGTCGGTACCGGCAAGACGCTGCTGTGCCGCAAGCTGCTCAACGGCCTCGACGAGGACTTCGTCAGTGCCTACATCCCCAATCCCTTCCTGAATCCGACCGCACTGCGCATGGCGCTGGCGGAGGAACTGGGGCTGCAGTTCGCGCGCAACATCGGCCAACACCGCCTCCTGGGGCTGATCCGCGAACGTCTCATGGCATTCGCCGCGGATGGCCGGCGGGTGGTGCTCGTCATCGACGAAGCCCAGGCCATGCCCGACGATTCGCTGGAGGCACTGCGGCTGCTCACCAACCTGGAGACCGAGCGCGAGAAGCTGCTGCTGGTGGTGCTGTTCGGCCAGCCGGAGCTGGACGAGCGCCTGTCGGCACGCTCGGTGCGCCAGCTCAAGCAGCGCATCGTGTTCTCGCATCACCTGCGGCCGTTCACGGCTGCCGAAACGGCGGCTTATGTACAGCACCGGCTGGCCCGCGCCGGTGCCAGCCGCTTCCAGCTCTTCGATCGCGGCGCACTGCGTCTGCTGCATCGCGCCAGCCGCGGCATCCCGCGCCTGATCAACATCCTTGCCCACAAGGCGCTGATGTCGGCCTATGGCGCCGGGGCGGCGCAGGTGAGCGCGCGTCACGTGCGCCTGGCCGCGGCCGATACCGAGGACGCCGAGCACCTGCCACGCTTCGGCTGGCCGGCGCTGCTCGGCAGCTTCGGCTCGCTGACCGCGCTCAGCCTTGCGGCCTGGCTGGGAAGAGGGCTGCCGTGAGCCTGGTCAACCAGATGCTGCGTGATCTGGAGCAGCGCCGCGGCGATGCCGCTGCCGCGGTACACACGCTCGAGGGCCTGCGCGCGGCGCCGGCCAACGGACCGGAAGCCGGGCTGCGCTGGCCGATCGCCCTGGCCGGACTGGGCCTGATCGCGGCTGCCGCCGCTGTCGGCTGGTGGCTGGCGTCCGCGGATGAGGCCGCGCCGGGTACGGCGTCACCGGCGAGCATCCAGGTCGCGTCTCCGGCAGCGGTGCCAGCGACGACCAGAGCGGAAACGATGCCGGAAAACGCGCAGCTTGCAGCGTCGGATGCCGGCGCGGACAGTGCGGCGCCCCAGGAACCTGCCGCCGGCAACGATCAGGTGCCTGCCGGGACCCCCGGGCCGGCAGACCGGCCCGAGGCCGCGGCGCCAGCGCCGACGGCGGGCGATGCAACACCGAAGGCACCCGTACGGGTGCGCGAGGCGGCACCGACGCCTGCGCCGGCGATGCGCAAGTCGGTGCACACGCCCACGCCCGCCGAGCAGGCCGAAGCGGCCTACGCGGACGCGGTGCGCGCCTTCGGTCGCGGACAACTCGGCCAGGTGGAGGCCGCGCTGCAAAGGGCGTTGGCCGCCGATCCGGACCATGTACGCGCCCGTGAAACCCTGGCCGGGGTGCTGGTGCACCAGGGCCGGCTGGCCGAGGCCGAGCGGGTACTGGCCGAGGGCCTGGCGCGCAATCCGACCCGGCCCGGACTGGCACGGCTGCAGGGGCGGCTGCTGGCCGAGCGTGGTCAGGATGCCGCCGCGATCGGCGTTCTGGAGGGCGCCCTGCCCGAAGCCGGCAACGATGCCGGTTATCTCGCCCTGCTGGCCGGCGTCTACCAGCGCAGCGGTCGTGCCGCGGACGCGGTGGCCGCCTATCGCGGGGCACTGGCGCTGCTGCCCGACCGGGGACCCTGGTGGATGGGCCTGGGCCTGTCGCTGGAATCGCTGGGCGACAGCGCCGGCGCGCGTGAGGCCTATGGTCGCGCCCTGCAGACCCGACTGCAGCCGCGCATCGAACAGTATGTCCGCCAGCGACTGGCGGTGCTCGATGCCGCTGCCGGGGAGGTGCACTGAGATGGCGGTACCCAAGCGCGTCCGCATCGGTGACCTGCTGGTCGAGAAGAAGGTCATTTCCGAGGCCCAGCTTCAGGCCGCGCTGGCCGACCAGAAGAAATCCGGGCGCAAGCTGGGACGGGTACTGGTCGACAACGGTTTCATTACCGAGGATGCACTGCTCAGGCTGCTGTCCGAACAGCTCGACATCCCCTATATCGATCTGAGCCGGTTCGAGCTGGACCCGGCGCTGGTGCAGCGCCTGCCCGAGACCTATGCCCGCCGCTATCGCGCGCTGGTGCTGAAGGAGACCGACGACGGCTATCTGGTGGGCATGGCCGATCCCACCGACATCTTCGCCTACGACGAGCTGGCGCGTATCCTGAAGAAGCCGCTGTCGCTGGCGGTGGTCAAGGAGGCCGATGTCCTGCGCTGCATCGACCAGGCCTACCAGCAGGGCGAGCAGCTGCGCAGCCTGGCCAGCGAGGTCGGTCAGGACATCGCCGAGAATGCCTTCGATCTCGGTGATCTTGCCGCCGACAGCTCGCGCAGCGATGCGCCGGTGGTGCGGCTGATCCAGACCATCTTCGAGGATGCGGTCCGGGTCAATGCCTCCGACATCCACATCGAACCGGACGAGGACGCGCTGCGCATCCGCCGCCGCATCGACGGGGTGCTGCACGAGCAGGTCATGGACGAGCGGCGCGTCGCGGCTGCCCTGGTCTCGCGCCTCAAACTGATGGCCGGACTCGACATCTCCGAGAAACGGCTGCCGCAGGACGGCCGCTTCACCCTGCGCATACAGGACAAGCGCATCGATGTCCGCCTGGCCACCATGCCCACGCAGAACGGCGAGGCGGTGGTCATGCGCCTGCTCGATCCCGACGCCGTGCGCCTGGACCTGGCCGAGCTCGGCATGCCGCCGTCGCTGCTGGCCGCCTATCGCAAGGTGGTTCACCGCCCGCATGGCCTGGTGCTGGTCACCGGCCCCACCGGCAGCGGCAAGACCACGACCCTGTATGCCACCCTGGCCGAACTCAACCGGCCGCAGACCAAGATCATCACCGTCGAGGACCCGGTCGAGATCCAGATGCCGCGCATCAACCAGGTGCAGGTGAATCCGAAGATCGGCCTGGACTTCGCCACCGTGCTGCGCACCGCCCTGCGCCACGACCCGGACGTGGTGCTGGTGGGCGAGATCCGCGACCGCGAGACGGGCGAGATCGCGCTGCGCGCGGCGCTCACCGGCCACCTGGTGCTGTCAACGCTGCACACCAACGACGCCGTGAGCACCGCGCTGCGCCTGATCGACATGGGCCTGGAGCCCTATCTGGTGGCCTCGGCGGTGCAGGCCATCGAGGCCCAGCGGCTGGTGCGTCGCATCTGCGACCACTGCCGCGCCCCGTACCGGCCCGAGCCGGCCGAACGGGCCTGGCTTCAGGGCCTGCTCGGCGACGACCAGCCGGTGCCGGAATTCCATGCCGGCACCGGCTGCGGCCATTGCAACCACACCGGCTACCGCGGCCGCATCGGCGTCTACGAGCTGCTGCGCATGGAGGCGCCCCTGATCGACGCCCTGCGCCGCAACGACCCGTCGGCCTTCGAGGCCGCCGCCGCGGCCCAGCCCGGCCACCGGCCGCTGGTGCACGAGGCCCTGGACCTGGCGCGGCAGGGCGTGACCACCCTTTCCGAGGCCATGCGCCTGAGCGGCGGGGTGGCGTGACATGGCGCTGTTCCGGTACAGGGCCCGCGGCCCGCGCGGCGACGCCATCGAGGGCACCCAGGAGGCCGCCTCGGCCGAGGCCGTCGCCGGCCGCCTGATCGAGGGCGGGCTGGTCCCCATCGACATCCAGGTCGTCGACGACCATCCGGCGGCCTCGCGCGACCTGCGCGATCTCTTCCCCGGCCGCGTCGGGCTGGCCGACCTGATCCTGTTCAGCCGCCAGATGTACAGCCTGGTCCGCGCCGGCGTGCCCATGCTGACCGCGCTCAACGGGCTGGCGGCCACCAGCCGCAACCGCACCCTGGCGCGCGCCCTCGGCGAGGTGGTGCAGATGCTCGAGGCCGGCCATGACCTGGCCACCGCGCTGAACCACCAGCCCGAGGTGTTCAGCGACTTCTATGTCTCCATGGTGCGGGTGGGCGAGACCAGCGGCCAGCTGGAGGACATCTTCCGGCAGCTGACCTACTACCTGGAGCGTGAGAAGAAGACCCGCGACCAGGTGCGCGCCGCGGTGCGTTATCCGCTGTTCGTGCTGGTCATGATCACCATCGCCATCGGCATTATCAACGTGTTCGTGGTCCCGGCCTTTGCCCAGATCTTCGAGCGTTTCGACGCCGAGCTGCCACTGGCCACGCGCATCGTCATCGCCCTGTCCGACTTCACCGTGGACTACTGGCATCTGCTGCTGGGCGGGCTGATTGGCGCCGTGGCCGGGCTGCGCATGTATCTCGCCACCGAGGACGGCCGCTACCGCTGGCACCGGGCCATGCTGCGCCTGCCGCTGATCGGCGACGTGCTCTATCGCGCCGCGCTGTCGCGCTTCGCGCGCCTGTTCGGGATATCACAGCGCGCCGGCGTGCCCCTGATCACCGCGCTGACGGTGGTGGCGCGGGCCCTGGGCAACGACTTCCTGCGCGAGCGTGTGCTGGGCATGCGCGAGGGCATCGAGCGCGGCGAGGCCATCAGCCACACCGCCGCCGGCTCGGGCATGTTCGATCCGCTGGTGCTGCAGATGATGGCCGTGGGCGAGCAGTCCGGCACCGTCGACGAGCTGCTGCTGGAGATCGCCCGCTACTACGACCAGGAGGTCGAGTACGCCATCGAGCGCCTGAGCGCCGGCATCGGCCCGCTGCTGACCATCTTCATCGGCCTGCTGCTGCTGGTGCTGGCGGTGGCCGTGCTGCTGCCCTGGTGGGACCTGGCCACGGTGGCGCTCAGCCGGTGAAATGCGCAAGCGACTGATTTTAAAGCCGACATGGAAGGGCGGGCGGCATCGGGCTAAAGATTCGGCCGCCGGCAAACGATACAGGTTCAGACAGGCTTCTCGTCCGTACAGCAGCCCCTGCGTGGGCAGGCAACAAGGAGACACCCGATGAACAGGCAATCCGGATTCACCCTCATCGAACTGGTGATGGTTATCGTCATCCTCGGCATCCTCGCCGCCATGGCAGTGCCCAAGTTCGTGGATCTTTCGTCGTCGGCCGAGGCCGCCGCGGCGCGCGGCATGAGCGGCGCGGTCAAGTCGGCGCATGCCATCGCCATCGCCGACCTCAAGACCTTCCCGACGGTCACCCAGCTCGCAACCTATGTGAATGCCCAGGGCGTAACGGCTGCCCCCGGCGGTATTCAGGTCGACATCAATGGCAGGACCTGTACCATTCCTACCTACACGGATGCCAACTGCTCTTCCGGCAACCAAACCACCGCGACTGGTAATACGGTGCAGTGTGTGGGAACCCTGACCAGCATGGCCAGCTGTACCTGAGGCAGGACGCCGCCCGCCAACGCTGTCATGACGTGAAGGGCTGGACGGAAGGGGTGGGCGCAGGCCCGCCCCTTTCCTTTTGCATCCCCGGGATACCTGCCATGAGCCACAGGGACGCGCAACGCCGCCAGCAGGCCGGCTTCACCCTCACCGAGCTGGTGATGGTGCTCATCCTGATCGGCGTGCTCGCCGCGGGTGCCGCACTGCGCGCCGGCTTCGGCGATGTCACCGTATCGGCCCAGGCCCGCCAGGTCGCCCGCGACCTGCGCCACACCCAGCTGCTGGCCATGACCGAGGGCCGCACCCTGCGCTTCGAGTCGCTGGGCACGAGCTACCGGGTCACCGATACCGTCAGCCCGGTCATCGATCCCGCCACCGGCGCCGATTTCGTGGTCAACCTGGAAGACGGCGCCCGCCTGAGCGCCGGCACCCTGGACTTCGACAGCCTCGGGCGCCCGGTCAGCGGCGGCAGCCTGGTCGCCGGGGTCAGCAGCTTCACCCTGAGCGGTGCCAGCCAGTCGGCCCGCATCGACATCCAGCCGGTCACCGGCTTTGCGAGCGTGACGCCATGAGGCCGGGCGACCGCGGCTTTTCGCTGATCGAGCTGGTGCTGGTCATCCTGGTGCTGGCGGTGGCGGCCGTGGCCCTGGCCACCCAGTTCAGCCAGTCGGTCGCCGGCATCGGCCTCGACGAGGAACTGCAGACCGCCACCCGCCTGGCCGAGGAACGCGCCGAGCAGCTGCTCGCCGACCGCCGCCGCAGCGGTTATGCCGCAGTGCCGCTGGGGACCACCACGGATACGCTCGCCGGATCCTACGCCGGCTACGGCCGCACCGTCACCGTCAGCGCCTATGCCGGCCCGGCCTGTCCGGTGCCGGCCAGCGGCTGTCGCGAGGTGGACATCACCGTCACCCGCGGCGCGGCCACCCGCGCGCGGCTCCGCTTCCTGGTCGCGAACTACTGAGGGCCGACGCAATGCACCGACACGGCCGCGGCTTCACGCTGATCGAGACGGTGGTCACGCTCACCGTGCTGGCCATCATCGCCGGCATCACCGCTTACGGCATCGGCCACGCGGTGCGGGCGCAGCAGCAGGCACAGACTGTGTTCGAGACCCTCGACCGCTTGCGCCTGGCCAGCGAGCGCCTCGCCCGGGAACTGCGCAGCGTGCGCCGTGATCCGACCACGCCCGCCAACTATGACTTCCTGTCGCGCACGGCGACCGCGGTCAGCTTCCGGCGGCTGGAAGCGGACGGCGTCACCGTGACCACGGTCAACATCGCCGCGAGCGGCAGCAACCTGGACCTCGGCTACGACAGCCCGGCCGGTGACTGGCGGCTGACCGACCAGGTCAGCAGCTTCACCCTCGCCTACTACCAGGCCGACGGCGCGACGCCCGCCACCGGCAACGCCGATGTCGCCTTTGTCGAGTTCGAGCTGGTGCTGCTGGATGGCAACGGCAACAGCTATCCGCAGCGCACGCGGGTGGCCCTGAGGAACACGCAATGAACAGGGGCGGCATCCGGCGGCAGCGCGGCGCGGCCATGGTCATCGCAGCGGTATTCCTGATCGTCGCCGTGCTGGTGTACGGCCTGGTGGCGCTGCGCATGGCCGGTACCAGCGTGACCGACTCGGCGCTGGTCGCCGATGCCGCCGAGGCCCTGTTCCTGGCCGAGAGCGGCCTGGAGCGCGCCGCCCAGCGGCTGGCGAACGGGACCGCCTGCGCCGCGCTGGCCCCCGACGCCGGGCAGGCCTTCGGCAGCGGCGACTTCCAGATCCTGTCGGCGGCCGATGTCGGCGGCCTGTGCCGGGTTCAGGTCGTGGGCAGGCGGTTGATGGCCGGCCAGCCACGGGCACAGCGGGTGATCGAGGGGGATTTCGCGCTCGGGGCCAGCGGCAACTGGGTGGTCGGCAACAACGGTGTGGTTCTCACCGATGGCAGCGGGAGCTGGTCGACAGTGCCCGCGTTCACCGGTGACGACCTGAATGGCATCGATTGCGCGGGCAGCAGCTGCCTGGCGGTCGGCGACCGTGGCGGCGCCTTTACCTACGACGGTTCCGCCTGGTCCGCGACAGCCACGGGTACCGGTCAGGACCTTGAGGATGTTGCCTGCGAACCGGGCACCACCAGCGCCTGTTTCGCGGTCGGCGAAAATGGCACCGCCCTGCGCTGGACGACGGCCTGGGCGGCGACCAACAGTGGCACGGGCCGCGACCTCAATGGCGTGTATTGCGGCACCGGCTTTTGTTATGTCGTGGGGGACAACGGGACCATACGACGCTGGACCGGTGGGACCAACTGGCTGGGCGGCGAGATCGCCTTCAGCGCCCGGAACCTCAACGGCGTCGCCTGTCTGCCGGGCAGTGCGACCGCCTGTTTCGCCGTCGGCCGGAACGGGACTCTTTTGCAACGCTTCGCTTTCGGACCCTGGGGGTTCTGGATCTCGGTGGCATCGGGGACGGGGCGCCACCTCAACGACATAAGCTGCCCCACAACCACCTTCTGTGTGGCCGTAGGCAACAACGGAACCGCCCTGGTCTGGAACGGCACGAGCTGGAGCGGCTCGGCCAC
Source organism: Thiohalobacter sp. (assembly GCF_027000115.1). Lineage (NCBI taxonomy): Bacteria > Pseudomonadati > Pseudomonadota > Gammaproteobacteria > Thiohalobacterales > Thiohalobacteraceae > Thiohalobacter > Thiohalobacter sp. The sequence continues at coordinate 18,644 of NZ_JALTON010000040.1, forward strand.
CGGCACATCCCGGCGTCTGCGGGGCGTCGACTGTGAAACGGGCGTCGCCGGCAACTGCCTCGCCGTGGGCAACAACGGCACCATCCTGGCCTGGAACGGTGCCGCCTGGAGCACCCAGCCCTCCGGTACGGGCAGTCGGCTGAACGATGTCGCAGTCGCCAGCGGCGGTGGTGGCAGCGTCACCCTTGCCCGCTGGCGCGAGCGCATCTTCTGAGCCCGGCCTGGCACGCACCGCAGGCCGCCGGTATGCTGTAGCCACACCAACAAGAGGGCACACACCCTTGCTGTCCCTGTTCCGAAAGCGCGATGCCGCCATCCGCCATGCCGTCGTTCCGCTCGACCGGGGCGTGGCCTTTGCCGAGGTCGACCGCCGTGGCGAGGCGCGCCCTCGTCTCGTCCGCTGTGGCTTCGTACCCAACGGCGACGATGCCGCGGCGGCGCTGGCGCGTGCGGTGCGGGCATGCGGCGCGCGCCAGGCGCCGGTCTCCACCCTGCTCGATGTCGGCAGCTACAACCTGCTGTTGGTGGAAATGCCGCGAGTGCCCCCGGAGGAAATGCGCCAGGCGGTACGCTGGCAGGTCCGCGACCTGATCGACTTCCACATCGACGATGCCGTGATCGATGTGTTCGACGCGCCGGCCAGCGCGGCGCGCGGCGTGCAGGACCATCTCTACGTGGTCGCCGCCCGCAAGGCGCTGGTGCAGGAGCGGGTCGATGCCCTTGCCGCGGCCGGCGCGAAGCTGGGCGTGATCGACATTCCCGAGCTGGCGCTGCGCAATCTCGCAGCGCTGCTGGAAGAAGACCGCGAGGGCGTGGCGCTGTTGTATCTGGGCGACGACAGTGGCCTGATCGCGCTGTGCCGGCAGGGGGTGCTGTATCTGGCGCGCACCCTGGCGCTGGGACAGGTTCGGGTGTCGGAGGCGCTTGCCGGCGGCGACGAACAGCTGTTGGGTTCGCTGGCGCTGGAGATCCAGCGCACGCTGGACTACTACGACCGCCACTTCCAGCAGGCGCCCATCGGCCGGCTGGCCGTGGCGCCGCTGGCCTTCGACGGCGCCCCGCTGACCGAATCCATCCAGTCCCAGCTCGGCCTGCAGTCGCGGATGATCGACCTGTGCCAGACGCTGGAATGCGAGACCACCCCCGACGCAGAAACCGCCAGCCAGGTCACCCTTGCCGTGGCTGCGGCCTTGCGGCAGGAGACGCGCAGCCTGTAGGGATCAGGGCGCGGGCCAGCCCGCGCAACGACAGAACCTCACCCCGCCTCGCGACCGCCGTCCTCGCCTTCCATGCCCAGTTCCTTGATCTTGCGGGTGAGCGTGTTGCGACCCCAGCCCAGCAGCCGTGCGGCGTCCTGACGCCGGCCGCCGGTGCGGCGCAGGGCGACTTCGATCATGATGCGTTCGAAGGCGGGGGTGGCGCGATTGAGCAGGCCGCTCTCCCCCTGGGCGAGCTGCTGGTCGGCCCAGCGTTCAAGCGCCTCTTCCCATCCGGTGCCACCCTCCGTCGGTGATGCCCCGGTTTCCATCAGTTCCGGCGGCAGGTCGCTCATGTGCACCTCCTGGCTGGAGGCCATGACCGTGAGCCAGCGGCAAAGGTTTTCGAGCTGGCGCACATTGCCGGGCCAGTCCAGACCCGTGAGGTACTGCTCGACCTCGGGCAGCACGCGCTTGGGCTCCACGTTGAGTTCGGCAGCGGCGCGGTCAAGGAAGAAGCGCAGCAGCAGCGGGATGTCCTCGCGGCGCTCGCGCAGCGCGGGAATGTGGATGCGGATGACATTGAGGCGATGGAACAGATCCTCGCGGAAACGGCCCTCGCGCACCAGCTGTTCGAGATTCTGGTGGGTGGCGGCGATGATGCGAACGTTGACCCTCACCGGGGTATGGCCACCGACACGATAGAACTCGCCGTCGGCCAGCACCCGCAGCAGGCGGGTCTGCAGCTCGGCGGGCATGTCGCCGATCTCGTCCAGGAACAGGGTACCCTGGTCTGCCTGCTCGAAGCGGCCGAGGCGGCGCGACTGGGCACCGGTGAAGGCGCCCTTCTCGTGGCCGAACAGCTCGGACTCCAGCAGGTCGCGCGGGATGGCGGCCATGTTCAGGGCAATGAAGGGGTGCCCGGCGCGCGGACTGTGGCGGTGCAGGGCCCGCGCCACCAGCTCCTTGCCGGTGCCGGACTCGCCGTTGATGAGCACGGTGATGTTGGAGCGCGACAGCCGGCCGATGGCACGGAACACCTCCTGCATCGCCGGCGCCTCGCCCACGATCTCGGGCGTCGCGGCCGGGGCGACCGACTCTGCGGCGGCCTGAGACTGGCGGCTGTGGGCAACCGCGCGCTGGACCAGGGCCACGGCCTCGTCGACATCGAAGGGCTTGGGCAGGTATTCGAAGGCGCCGCCCTGGTAGGCGGCCACGGCGCTGTCGAGATCCGAATGCGCGGTCATGATGATGACGGGCAGCGTCGGGTGTTCGGCCTGGATGGCATTGAGCAGTTCCAGGCCATCGATGCCGGGCATGCGAATGTCGGTGATCAGGGCGTCGGGCTGCCGTTCGCGCAGTGTCTCCAGCACGCCGCTGGCGCTGGCGAAGCTGCTGACCTCCATGCCGGCCTGGCGCAGCGCCTTCTCCAGCACCCAGCGGATCGACTTGTCGTCGTCGATGACCCAGATCCTTTCCTGCCTACTCATCCCGTGACTCCAGGGGCAACAACAAGGTGAAAACGGTTTCGCCCGGTTCGCTGCGGCACTCGATCAGGCCGCCGTGCAGATTGACCAGCGACTGGGCGATGGACAGACCCAGTCCCGTGCCTTCGGCGTGACCGGTCACCATGGGCAGGAACAGGGTCTCGCGCATGTCCTCGGGGATGCCGGGGCCGTTGTCGATGATCTCCACGCTGAGCACCAGGCGGTGGCGCTGCTGGCCGATGGTGAACTGGCGCCTCGCGCGGGTGCGCAGGGTGATGGTGCCCTGGCCATCCAGCGCCTGCGCGGCATTGCGCACGATGTTCAGCACCGACTGGATCAGCATGTCGGCATCGGCCTGCAGTTCGGGGATGCTGGGGTCGTAGTCGCGCTCGATCTCGATGCCGCCGCCCTCGGCAAGCACCAGGCTGCGGACGTGCTCCAGCACCTCGTGGATGTTGGTCGGCTGCCGCTTGGGCAGGGTCTTCGGCCCCAGCATGCGGTTGACCAGGCTGCGCAGGCGGTCGGCCTCGCCGATGATGATGCGGGTGTATTCGCGCAATTCCTCCGAATCCAGCTCGCGCTCCAGCAGCTGCGCAGCACCGCGCAGGCCGCCCAGGGGATTCTTGATCTCGTGCGCCAGACCGCGCACCAGTTGGCGCATGGCCTGGCTCTGCTCCAGCAGCGTCTCCTCGCGGGCGATGCGCAGGTGGCGATCGACGCGGATCAGCTCGACGATCAGCAGGGTATCCCGGCCGCTCTCGGTCTGCGGGGTGACCGTGTAGTCGACGGTGATCTCCTTGCCGTTGTGCAGGCGCAGGTCGCGGCCCCGCTCGGTGAAGGCACGGAATTCGTCCAGGGCACTGGCAAGCCGACCGGCCAGGGGCTGGGCATCGGCGACCAGATCGCTGAGGGTGAGGCCGCGCAGATGGCGTGCGCTGTGCGCGAACAGGGCCTCGGCGGCCGGATTGAGGTGAAGGATGCGCAACTCGGCATCGAACACCACCACGGCGGTACTCAGGCTTTCCAGAATGCGGGTCTGGCCCGGGGTCATGAGATCGATCTCGGCAGCCATGAAAGATCTGCGTGCAAGAACCAAACCAGCTTCGGGTACCCGGCAGCGGTGTACTGCTGCGGCCACAACCAAGGTATAACTTGTTGAAAACCGCCAGGTTGATCGCCGAGTATTCGGCCAGCGCGCCCGGTGCGCCCTGTATGCTGGTCCAGGACCGTGCAGGGCACCCCGCCATTATGCACCACAATGGTGCGTTAGATCAGTTGGCCCGCTTACGGGCCGGAAAGAGCACCGACTGGCGGTGCAGATAGACGGTGACCGGCGCGCTCTCGATCAGCACCTGGTCCCGCGGGTCGACCACCTGGACCTGGATGCGGTGCTCGCCGCGATCGACGTTCTCGAACCGGTAGCTGCCGCCAGAGACGCGGGCAATCGGACGGCCGTCGAGCAGCACCCGGTACTGGTGACCCAGCTGCGACTTCAGGCCCGGTTCGGTGGCAAAGCGGATCTCGAAGCTGCCGGCGTTGTCGCGGATGGTGGCCTGGTCCTGGGGCTGGAGGATGCGCACCGCGCTGTAGGCAGGCGCCTCGGCGGGGGCCTGCGGCCGGGTCCGAATCGGCGGCAGCGGAGGCGGGGTGTAGGTGCTGGGTGGTGGCAACTCCACCTTCTCGGCCCCCGGCGGGGGCTGGTCCCCGAAGTGGACCGTGCCATCCTCGTCCACCCAGCGATAGACCTCGGCGGCCATGGCCTGGCCGGCAAGCAGCGCGAGCAGCAACAGCGTTAGACCAGTTCGATGCGGGTACATGAATGTTCCTCTCCCTGCTTCCCTGCAGACACCGGCGCCGGTGCCAGGTTCCGCTGCCTGAAGCGTAATGCGACAAGGCCCTGAAAAGCAAAGGGCCCCGCGAACGGGGCCCCTGCAAGCAGCGTTCCGCGGAATTCAGACGCTGTAGTACATGTCGAACTCCACCGGATGGGTGGTCATGCGCAGGCGTGTGACCTCTTCCATCTTCAACGCGATGTAGCCGTCGATGGCATCGTCCGTGAACACGCCGCCGGCGGTGAGGAACTTGCGGTCGGCGTCGAGGGCCTCCAGTGCCTGATCGAAGGAATGACAGACCTGCGGGATCTCGGCTTCCTCCTCCGGCGGCAGATCGTACAGGTCCTTGTCCATGGCGTCGCCCGGATGGATCTTGTTCTGGATGCCGTCCAGGCCGGCCATCATCATGGCCGCGAAGGCCAGATAGGGGTTGGCGGTGGAGTCGGGGAAACGCACCTCGATGCGCCGTGCCTTCGGGTTGGAGACGAAGGGAATGCGGATGGAGGCGGAGCGGTTGCGGGCCGAATAGGCCAGCATCACCGGGGCCTCGAAACCGGGCACCAGGCGCTTGTAGGAGTTGGTGGAAGCGTTGGTGAAGGCGTTCAGGGCACGGGCATGCTTGATGATGCCGCCGATGTAGTAGAGCGCCAGATCGGACAGGCCACCGTACTTGTTGCCGCTGAAGATGTTCTTGCCCTTCTTCACCAGCGACTGGTGCACGTGCATGCCGTTGCCGTTGTCGCCGACCAGCGGCTTGGGCATGAAGGTCGCGGTCTTGCCGTAGGCCGCTGCCACGTTGTGGACCACGTACTTCAGAATCTGTACTTCGTCGGCCTTGGCGACGAGCGTGTTGGCGCCGACGCCGATCTCGCACTGGCCGGCGGTGGCCACTTCGTGGTGATGCACCTCGGTCTTGAGGCCCATCTCCTCCAGCGCCAGGCACATGGCCCCGCGCAGATCATGCAGGGAGTCGACCGGCGGCACCGGGAAGTAACCGCCCTTGACCGATGGGCGATGGCCCATGTTGCCGTCCTCGAACACGCGCTCGGTGTTCCAGGAGGCCTCGCTGGAATCGACCTTGTAGAAGGCGCCGCTGATGTCGGAACCCCAACGCACGTCGTCGAGCACGAAGAACTCGTTCTCGGGGCCGAACAGCGCCTGGTCGGCGATGCCGGTGGATTTCAGATACTCCTCGGCGCGCACGGCGATGGAACGGGGATCACGCTCGTAACCGGACATGGTGGCGGGTTCTAGGATGTTGCAGCGGATGTTGAGCTGCGGCTCGTCGGAGAAGGGGTCGAGCACAGCGGTCTTGGTGTCCGGCATCAGGATCATGTCGGACTCGTTGATGCCCTTCCAGCCCGCGATGGAGGAGCCGTCGAACATCTTGCCGTCCTTGAAGAAGGATGCGTCGATGGTATCGGCCGGAACGGTGACGTGCTGTTCCTTGCCGCGGGTGTCCGTGAAACGCAGATCGACGAACAGGACCTCGTTGTCCTTGATCATCTTCTGAACCTTGGCTGCTGTCATTGCTGTTTCTCCACTTGCCTTTTGGTGAACATCCACTGCCGCGGAAGGTCAGGGCCACACGCGCGCGCAGTACCGGAATTCGGGTGTCCATCCGGGTGCATGTTCCATGCCACGGACAGACGCCCTTTTATTACCAATAGTTAGACGACATTTCGGGACCCGCGCCCCGACCAAATGCACCATTCTGGTGCCCCTCTACGCAGAGCGCACCATGATTGTGCATCATTCGAACAACACGCGCAGGTCACCGAATCCGTCGAGCTGCCGCGCGCGCGCTTCCAGCCGGGCGCGCAGCGCCTCGGCGGCGGCCCGGTCGGTGGCCAGCTCCAGCGGCAGCACCAGATCCACATGCACCTTGCCATCCAGGTAGTGCAGGGTGATGTCCCGGATCTGTCCGGCCACAGGATCGTCGGCCCAGAGCGCGCGCAGGCGCGCCAGCAGTTCGTGACGCAGCGGCAGATGATCACACGAAGAGCGGGTTTCGTCATCCTCGGGATCGATGTGCACGGTGACGTCGGCCACGGCATCGATGTCGTTGATCAGGGTCTGGCGGACCTTCTCGCCGATCTGGTGACCCTCGGAGACGCTGAGGGTGGGGTCCACCTGGATGTGGACGTCCACCAGCGCATCGCCGCCGCTCATGCGGCTGCGCAGCATGTGCAGGGCGCGCACGCCCTTGACGTCGCGGATGGCTTCGCGGATGCGCTGCAATTCCTCTTCGTCGAGCGCGGTATCGATCAGCTCCTGCAGGCTGCGCCAGGCCAGGTCCCAGCCGATCTTCGCCACCATGAAGCCGACGATGGCCGCGGCAATGGCGTCCATGTACGGGAGGCCGGCCATGGTGCCGGCGACGCCGATCATGACCACGATCGAGGAAATGGCGTCCGAGCGATGGTGCCAGGCATTGGCCCGCAGCATCTTCGAGCGCAGGCGGCGCGCGACCACCATGGTGTAGTGGTAAAGCGCCTCCTTGGCCAGCACCGACACCAGCGCACCCACCAGCGCCAGCATGCCCGGCACCAGCAGCTCTTCTGGATTGAACAGACGATGCGCGGCATCCCAGGCGATGCCGATGGCCACCAGCACCAGCACCACGCCGAGTGCCACCGTCATCACCGTCTCGATGCGACCATGACCATAGGGATGCTCCTCGTCGGCCTCGCGGTGGGCATGCTTGGCGGCGAAGATCACCATGACATCGGTGGCCAGGTCCGACAGGGAATGGATGCCATCCGCAACCAGAGACTGCGAATTGGCCGCGACACCGATGACGATCTTGCCGATGCCCAGCAACAGGTTGACGACGAGACCGACAAGGGTGACGCGCCGGGTCGCCTGATAGCGTTCGGCGGGCTCGGCGCGTGCGGTGTGAACGGGTGCGTGCATGCTGATCGGCGGTCCGGTGTCTCGGAAAGGGCCCTATTTCACCGCCAGCGGGCGGCGGAAGCAAATGGGTTCAGCCGCCCACGCGCACCAGGATGCGGATGTCCCGGTCCTGCTGCTCGGTGGCCAGCACCTGATGGCCATTGATGCGGCACCAGGTCGGGATGTCGTGCAGGGCGCCCGGGTCGGTGCAGTGCACCAGCAGCTCGTCACCCGGCGCCAGCCCGGCGATGGCATCCTGGGTGCGGATCACCGGGAGCGGACAGAGGATGTTGCGGGCATCCAGCTCGTGACGGCTCACAGCAGCCAGTCCCCGGGGATCTCGGCCGGTGGCAGGGGGCGAACCGTTGTCTCGCGCGGCTCGCCGCCCGGCGGAACGATGGCCACCGTGACCGCCTCGGCATCGCGGCCCTGGCCATAGCGGGCCACCAACCGCGCGGCCAGCTCCAGATCCTCCGCCGAAGGCGTGCCATCGACCAGTGCCAGCGGACCCTTGTGGCTGGTGGCATGCAGATGGGTGAACTGCCGGCGATAGCCCTCCAGAAAGCGGTTCTCGCCTTCCTCGCGGCCGATGATCAGCTTGAAGTGCGGGGCGGGGCGGATGTGGCGGCCGACCTTGAGCAGCATGATGTCGTCGAGTTCATAGCGCCGTTCGCCGCGCGCCGACCACAGGTCGGCCAGCTTGGCGGAATACTGGGCATCGGTGAGAAAGCAGCAGCCGCCGGCCGGCTGGGCATAGTCGGTGAAACCGTAGCGCGCCGCCAGCGCCATCTGCGGCTTGCGCGAGCGACCGCTGAAATCGTACAGGCGCTCCCGGTCCACCCAGCCCTCGCGCTCGGGCAGGGTCGGCGGCAGGTTCTTCGCGCACAGCGGCCGCAACAGCCGGTCCTCGGCACCGGACTCCTGCGCCACCAGCGGCAGGGTATCGGCGCGCTGCGACTTCGGCCGCTGGCCGACCACTTCGCCGGTGACGATGAAATCGAAGCCGTTGGCCTCGATCCACTCGGTGGCCTTGCGCACCATGAATACCTTGCAGTCGAGACAGGGGTTGAGGTTGGCGCCGTATCCGTGCTTCGGATTGAGCACGATGTCCTTGTATTCCTCGATCACGTCGATGATGTGCAGCCTGATGCCGAGTTGCTCCGCCACCCACAGGGCGTTGTTGCGCTTGGGCCGGGCACGGTCCTTCTTGCGAATGGCGTGGGTGTGGCCTTCGACGCAGAACCCCGTAAAGAAATTGATGCCCTCGACATGGATGCCCTGTTCCTGCACCACGCGCGCGGCAAGCATGGAATCGAGTCCGCCGGAGATGAGGGCAACGGCTTTGCGCTGGGTCATGGCACGAGACCGGATACGGCTGCAAGGGGAGGGGCATTCTACAGCGCGGCCGCGGCCGGCGGCCAGCGCGCCTATTGCACCAGGGGCTGCGGATGATGGCGGATTTGCAGCCGGGCTCGGGAGGCGCTGGCACTCAAGCCGTAGCCGTCGCTACGGCTTGAGTGAAGCACCCCCGAGGCCGAGCGAAAATCCGCCAGGGCCGCAGCAGGCAGCGGGCGGGCACAAATCGTACCCCGGGCCACGGGCAAAAAACCCGGTTCATTGTCCACCAGGACAACAAGCTACCCGCCGCCCGCTTCCGCCCTGGTGCAATAGGCGGGCTGGCGCGGCAACCGCCGTGTCGGTGGGGAACAGGGCCGCTCAGTGGCGCCGGCGGGGCGGTGCGTCGAGCGGCATGGGCGCGCTGCCGGTGGTCTCGGCCAGCCGGCGGCGGGCATGTTCGCTGCCGGTCTCCAGCCAGATCTCGGCCTGCACGAGGGGATCCAGTGTCGCCTGCGGGTCCATTTCGCGCATGGCCGAGAGCACGTCGCGCAGGGACACGAAGCCCTCCGACAGCCGGGCATAGACCTCGGCCGCGGCGTGGCGCAACCGCTCGGCCAGCAATCCGTAGGCGCTGCGGCCCATGTCCACGTAATAGCCGACCCGCACCAGCCGGCGCTCGGCCCGCTCCGGATAGAACCCGGAATAGAGCAGGCACTGGTCGCCGACATCGCGCAACTGTTCCGTCTGCAGCGCGCCCTGCGCACGCATGGAGCGCAGGAACTCCAGCGCCATCACCCGGCTGGCCAGATCCGGGCGCGCGGCAAAGCGCATGAGCAGAAACACCAGGTAGCTTTCCAGCTCCTCGCCCAGCCGGCACTCGCAGGCCGCCTCGGCCTCGCTGACCAGGGCGTGCCACTGGGCGGTCGAGGTGGGTCCCAGCACGATGCGTGGCATCTGAACCTCCTGACAGGGCCTGTCTGAAACAGCGGCGCGGAATGCGGGCCGCTTTAGCCCGCATAGTGCACCCGGGCGGAAGCGGGCGGCAGGCAACGGGTCGTCCCGGCGGGCAATGAACCGGATTTCTTGCCCATGGCCCGGCGTACGATGTGTGCCCGCCCGCATCCTGCTGCGGCCCTGGCGCAACATGCGAGCCAGGCCTGGAACCATGCAGGTTTCAGGCCATCGGTCATCCCGGCAACCGGCCGTGCCCCCAGATTGCGGTCTTCGGCGCGGCGCTTCAACCCCCTGTCGTGGCGGCGAATTGCCTGTACCGGATTGCCTGCTAGAATGGCCGGATGCAGTCCCGCGACTGCCGGAAGCCACAACAACACCAAGGTGGAGGAAAGCCCATGAGATACACCCCGCTCGCGGCCGCGGCCGCATTCACCCTGCTCGCTGCCCAGGCCCAGGCCGGCGGCTATGCCGGTATCGCCCTCGGCCAGGCCAGCATCGACGACACCGTCACTCAGTCGGGCACCAGTGCCGGCATCGACGAGAACGCCACGGGCTGGAAGATCTTCGGCGGCTACGGCTTCACCGACAACCTCGGCGTCGAGGCCGGTTGGGCCGATCTGGGCGACATGAACGAGGGTGGTGTCGTCGACACCGAGACCGAGGGCTTCTATGCCGCCGGCGTCGGCCGCTTTCCGATCGGGGACAGCGGCCTTTCGGTTCACGGCAAGCTGGGCCTCTATGCCTGGGATCAGGACATCGCCATCTCGGGCGGTACGGTGAGCCACGACGGTATCGATTTCATGTACGGCATCGGTGCCAAGTACCTCGTCAACGACCTGCTCGGCGTGCAGTTCGACTGGGAACGCTACAACACCGAAACCGACGCCGACCTGATTTCGGTGGGCATCACCCTGAACTTCTGAACCCGCCGGCACCGGCCGCCCGCGCCTGACTTGGGCCGGGTGGTCGGGCTATACTTGCCCGCCGACCCCCCATCCACCACTGCCAGCGGGTAGCGCACGTCAATGTCTGCCGACCAAGCCGCGGCCCCGGCCGCCTTCGAGCCGACCAGCTTCCAGGGACTGATCCTCGCCTTGCAGGGCTACTGGGCCCGCCAGGGCTGTGTGCTGCTGCAACCGCTGGACATGGAGGTGGGTGCCGGCACCTTTCATCCGGCGACCTTCCTGCGCGCCATCGGCCCCGAGCCCTGGCGTACCGCCTATGTGCAACCCTCGCGCCGCCCGACCGACGGCCGCTACGGGGAGAATCCCAACCGTCTGCAGCACTATTACCAGTTCCAGGTCATCCTCAAGCCCTCGCCGGACGACATCCAGGACCTCTACCTGGATTCGCTGCGCGAACTGGGCATCGACCCCCTGGTGCACGACATCCGCTTCGTGGAGGACAACTGGGAATCGCCCACGCTGGGCGCCTGGGGCCTGGGCTGGGAAGTCTGGCTGAACGGCATGGAGGTCACCCAGTTCACCTATTTCCAGCAGGTCGGCGGCCTCGACTGCCGGCCGGTGACGGGTGAGATCACCTACGGCCTGGAACGCATCGCCATGTACCTTCAAGGGGTGGAGAGCGTCTTCGACCTGGTATGGACCCGGGGTCCCGACGGCCCCGTGACCTACGGCGACGTCTTTCACCAGAACGAGGTCGAACAGTCCGCCTACAACTTCGAACACGCCGACGTGGATTTCCTGTTCCGCTTGTTCGATCAGTGCGAGCGCGACGCCAACCGGCTGATCGAAGCCAATCTCCCGCTGCCGGCGTATGAACAGGTACTCAAGGCCTCGCACGCCTTCAACCTCCTCGACGCCCGCAGCGCCATTTCGGTGACCGAGCGCCAGCGTTACATCCTGCGCGTGCGGGCGCTGGCCCGCGCCGTGGCCGAGGCCTATTACCAGGCCCGCGAGCAGCTCGGCTTCCCGATGCTGGCCACTTCGAAAAAGAGCGCCTGATCGAAGCAGTTTGCGGCAAAAGCCGCTGGATAGAGATATTTTCGAGGACGTTCCAAGTTGAACACAAGCACCGCGAGCCGTGACCTGCTGATCGAGATCGGCACCGAGGAACTCCCACCCAGGGCCCTGCCCCGCCTGTCCGAGGCCTTCGCGGACGGGGTCGCCGCGGGCCTCGATCGCGCCGGCCTCGACCACGGCGACCTGCGCGCCTTCGCCACACCACGGCGACTGGCGCTGCTGGTGGCCGAGCTGGCCGAGGCCCAACCCGACCGCGAGACACTACGCAAGGGGCCCGCGGTGACCGCGGCCTTCGATGCCGAGGGCTGTCCGACCAAGGCGGCGGAAGGCTTCGCCCGCTCCTGCGGCGTGGCAGTCGAGGCCCTGGAGCGGATCGAAACCGACAAGGGCGCCTGGCTGGCCTTTCGGCGTTTCGAGCCCGGTCAGCCCGCAACGGCGCTGATCCCGGGCATCGTCGCCCAGGCGCTGGCCGGCCTGCCCGTTCCCAAGCGCATGCGCTGGGGCGACGGCGAGGTGGCATTCGTGCGCCCCGTCCACTGGGTGGTGCTGCTGTTCGGCGACGAGGTGGTCGAGGCCGAGATCCTGGGCCTTCAGGCCGGGCGCGAGACCCGCGGCCACCGCTTCCACCATCCACAGCCCCTGTACGTCTCCGAACCGGCCGCATGGGCACCCATGCTGGAAACCGAAGGCCATGTGTTGGCCGACTTCGCCACCCGCCGGGAGGCCATCCGCGGTCAGGTGATCGAGGCGGCCCGCCGACTGGGCGGCGAGGCATTGATCGACGAAGAGCTGCTCGATGAAGTCACCGCGCTGGTGGAATGGCCCGTCGCGGTTGCCGGCAGCTTCGAGCAGCGCTTCCTCGAGGTGCCGGCCGAGGCGCTCATATCCTCCATGCAGGACCACCAGAAGTACTTCCCGGTGGTCGACGCGGAGGGCCGGCTGTTGGCCCACTTCGTCACCGTGGCCAACATCGAGAGCCGCGATCCCGAACAGGTCCGCGCCGGCAACGAGCGTGTGATCCGGCCGCGATTGACCGACGCCGCCTTCTTCTGGGACCAGGACCGCAGGCAACCCCTGGAGTCGCGGGTGGAACGCCTTGGCGACATGCTGTTCCAGAAGCAGCTCGGCACCTTGCTCGACAAGTCCCGGCGGGTGGCCGGGCTTGCCGCCGGCATCGCCGTGGCCATTGGCGGCCGCGGTGACTGGGCCGAGCGCGCCGCACTGCTGTCCAAGTGCGACCTGCTCACCCAGATGGTCTACGAGTTCCCGGAACTGCAGGGCATCATGGGCCGCTACTATGCGCTGCACGACGGCGAACCCGGTGAGGTGGCCAGCGCGCTGGAGGAACAGTACCGTCCGCGCTTCGCCGGCGACGACCTGCCGAAAACGGCCACCGGTCGCGCGCTGGCCATCGCCGACCGCCTCGATACCCTGGTCGGCATCTTCGCCGTCGGCCAGGCCCCGACCGGCGACAAGGATCCCTTCGCCCTGCGCCGTGCCGCCTTGGGTGTGCTGCGCATCCTCATCGAATGCGAACTCGATCTCGATCTCGAGCAACTGCTGGCCGAAGCCGCAGCCACCCTGCCGGGCGCGCTCGATGCCGGCGCCGCCGTGCCGGCGGTGTTCGAGTTCATGCTCGACCGCCTGCGGGCCTACTATCTGGACGCCGGTATCCGGCCGCAGGTGTTCGACGCCGTACGCGCCCGGCGTCCCACGCGACCGCTGGACTTCGCACGCCGCGTGCAGGCCGTCGAGGCCTTTCTGGCACTGCCCGAGGCCGAGAGCCTGGCGGCGGCCAACAAGCGCATCGCCAACATCCTGCGCAAGGCCGGGGACAGGATACCGGAGCAGGTGGACCCGGACCGCTTCACCGAGACGGCCGAACAGACCCTCTGGGAACGGCTCAGCGCGTTGCGTTCAGAGGTCGAGCCGCTGCTCGCCGCCGGCGATCATGCCGCAGCCCTGGTACGGCTGGCGGCGCTGCGCCCCGAAGTGGATCGCTTCTTCGACGAGGTGATGGTGATGGCCGAAGACGCAGACGTGCGGGCCAACCGGCTGGCGCTGCTCCGACAGTTGCAGGCGCTCTTCCTGCAGGTGGCCGACATCGCACTGCTACAGGTGTAGGTGACTACGATGAGCGAACGCAACCCCGATTCCTACCAAGCCATGCTCGATGCCGTGCAGGCCTTCCACGACAAGCACGACTTTCGCAACACCGGCGGCGAGGAACTGACCTACCGCATCGCGCTGATGGCCGAGGAGCTGGGCGAGATCGCCGAGGCGGTCACCAAGGGCAAGGGCAGGGAGGTGCTGGCCGAGGAGGTCGCCGACCTGTTCATCCTGCTCATCGGCACAGCCATCTCGGCGGACTTCGACCTGCGCGCCGCCTTCTGGAAGAAGATGGATCGCATCATGCAGCGCCCGTCACGCATGGTGAACGGGCGTATCCGCGTTTCCGAATTCCGCGACATGGACTCACCCGAAAAGTGCACGAAGCCGATTAAAGGTTGAGGTATGCCGATGTTTACAAGGAGTATTTCTCGTATATCAGCGGGTAGCGGATTGTTACCGCACCGCTCTGCCGGCGTCTGCACGCCAGGCGCACATCCATCCGGCAGCTTCGTGCAGCTTTCGGGCTAAGGCGTGAAGCTGATCATTCTCGACCGCGACGGGGTCATCAACGAGGACTCCGACGCCTACATCAAGTCGCCCGAGGAGTGGCGTGCCATACCCGGCAGCCTGGAGGCCATCGCCGCGCTCAATCGCGCCGGCTGGCGGGTGGTCATAGCGACCAACCAGTCAGGCGTCGCGCGTGGCCTGTTCGACATGGATATGCTCACCCGCATCCATGCCCGCATGCAGGAGGCACTGGCCGAGGCGGGCGGGCATGTCGACGCCATTTTCTTCTGTCCGCATGGGCCGGACGACCGGTGCGACTGTCGCAAGCCGCGGCCCGGGCTGTTCGAGGATATCGCGCGCCGGCTGCACCAGCCACTCAATGGCGTCCCGGCGATCGGCGACTCGCTGCGCGATCTGCAGGCCGCGGAGGCCGTCGGCGCCCGTCCCATCCTGGTACGCACCGGCAAGGGCCGGCTGACCGAGGCCGGACTGGGCACGAACCACCGGCTACCCGTGTATGACGATCTGGCCGCTGCCGTGCGCCGGCTGCTGGAGGAAGACACCGGGACATGAGCAGTACAAGACTTCCGCCGCGCCCGCTGCTGGTGCTGCGCTCTGCCCTCTTTTCGCTGGTGATGATCACCACGGTGCTGGTGTTCGCGCCGCTGGTGGTGCTGATGGTCCCCTTCCCCTTCGAGTGGCGCTACGCGGTGGCCACGCGCTGGGCACGGCTCAATCTGCGCTGGCTGAAGCTCACCTGCCGCCTCGGCTACGAAGTGGAAGGCCGTGAAAACATTCCGACTCGGGCGTCCATTGTCTTTTCCAAGCATCAGTCGGCCTGGGAGACGCTCGCCCTGCAGGAAATCTTTCCGCCCCAGGTCTGGGTGCTGAAGCGCGAGCTGCTGTGGCTGCCCTTCTTCGGCTGGGCGCTGGCCCTGCTCGAACCCATCGCCATCGATCGCAAGGCCGGCCGCAAGGCCGTCCAACAATTGGTCGATCAGGGTTGTCGCCGACTGGAGAAGGGTCGCTGGGTGGTCGTCTTCCCCGAGGGCACCCGAGTTGCGCCCGGCACCCGCGGACGCTATCGCATCGGCGGCGCCGTGCTCGCCGAGCGCAGCGGTGCGCTGGTGGTGCCGGTGGCGCACAACGCCGGCGAATACTGGCGCCGCCGCGCCTTCATCAAGTATCCGGGCACCATCCGGGTGGTGATCGGGCCACCCATAGAAACGAGGGGAAAGACCGCGCAGCAGATCCTGGCTGAAGCCGAGAAATGGATCGAGGCCACCATGGAAAAGATCACCACGCTTGGCTAGCCTGTTGGACATGAACAGGGGCACCATCAGGGCATGACAAGCATCCGGAGCCTTCTGCCA
The DNA here is from genome assembly GCF_027000115.1 of Thiohalobacter sp. Taxonomy (NCBI): domain Bacteria; kingdom Pseudomonadati; phylum Pseudomonadota; class Gammaproteobacteria; order Thiohalobacterales; family Thiohalobacteraceae; genus Thiohalobacter; species Thiohalobacter sp. The sequence goes on from NZ_JALTON010000040.1 coordinate 34,320, forward strand.
TGAAACGCCTGCTGCCCATGCTCGCGCTTGCCGCTCTGGTCAGCGCCTGCATCCAGCGGCCCGTCATCCACGAAGCGGACATGGTGGTGGGGGACCGACACAACCGCGTCGAGATCCGCTTCAGCGACCGCGACCGGGTGCTGATCCGGGACTACTACCGTCGCCACCTGCCACCCGGACTGGCGAAGAAATCGCGACTGCCGCCGGGACTGCGCAAGCAGCTCTATCGCCATGGCGAACTGCCACCCGGTCTGCAGGGTCGTGGCCTGCCCGCCGAACTGGAGAGACGGCTGACGCGACTGCCGGATGGTTACGTACGGATTCGGGTGGGAACGGACGTGGTGCTGATGGATCGGCGCACGCGGGTCGTGCTCGACATCATTCGCGACATCGGCGACTGAACGGGCGCCGCGCAAGGCCGCGCAAGGCGAGGAGCCGACGTCAGACGTCGAGATTCGAGACGGCCAGCGCGTTGCTTTCGATGAACTCCCGACGCGGCTCGACCTGGTCACCCATCAGGGTGGTGAAGATCTCGTCGGCCGCAACCGCATCCTCGATCTGCACCTGCAACAGGCGGCGGGTCTCCGGATTCATGGTGGTTTCCCACAGCTGCTCCGGATTCATCTCGCCCAGCCCCTTGTAGCGCTGGATCTGCTGGCCACGGCGGGCCTGGTCCAGCAGCCACTCCATCGCTGCGCGGAAGCTGCTGACCGGCTGGCGACGCTCGCCGCGCTGCACATAGGCCCCTTCACCCAGCAGACCATCCAGCCGCTCGCCCAGCTCCGCCATGCGTGCGTACTCCGCGCTGGCGAAGAACTCGGAACCCAGCACCTGGGCCGGGGCCTCGATGCCGTGGGTGAGTCGCACCAGGCGGGCGCTGAAGCCGGGGTGTTCCGGGTCGGGTTCCAGTCGGATCTCCAGCCGCTGGCCCGGGGGCAGGTCGGCATTGACACGTTCGGCCAGCTCCGCGAACCAGTCCTGCACCCGGCTCCAGTCCACCAGATCGGTTTCTGCAAGCCGCGGCATGTAGACAATTTTATCAAGTAAATCAATCGGATATTTCTTATTCAGGCGGCCGATGGTCGCCATCACCGCCTGGTAGCGGGTAGCCAGGTCCTCCAGCGCCGGGCCGGCAATGGCCGGCGCCTCGGCGTTCACGTGCAGCCGGGCACCATCCAGCGCGGCACTCAGCAGGTAGGCAGACAGCTCCGCGTCGTCCTTGACGTAGTGCTCCTGCTTGCCCTTTTTCACCTTGTACAGCGGCGGCTGCGCGATGTAGACATGGCCGCGTTCGATCAGCTCCGGCATCTGGCGGTAGAAAAAGGTCAGCAGCAGGGTGCGGATGTGCGAGCCGTCCACATCGGCGTCGGTCATGATGATGATGCGGTGATAGCGCAGCTTGTCCGGGTTGAACTCCTCCCGGCCGATGCCGCAGCCGAGCGCCGTGATCAGGGTGCCGACCTCGGCCGAGGACAGCATCTTGTCGAAGCGCGCCTTCTCGACGTTCAGGATCTTGCCCTTCAGCGGCAGGATGGCCTGGAAGCGCCGGTCGCGGCCCTGCTTGGCGGAACCGCCGGCGGAATCACCCTCGACCAGGAACAGCTCGGACAGCGCCGGATCCCGCTCCTGGCAGTCGGCCAGCTTCCCGGGCAGGCCGGCGATGTCCAGCGCGCCCTTGCGGCGGGTCATCTCGCGGGCCTTGCGGGCGGCCTCGCGCGCGCGCGCGGCATCGATGATCTTGCTGGTGATGGCCTTCGCCTCGGCGGGATACTCGAGCAGGAACTCCTGCAGCTTTTCCACCATGGTGGACTCGACCACGCCCTTGACCTCCGAGGACACCAGCTTGTCCTTGGTCTGGGAAGAAAACTTGGGGTCGGGCACCTTCACCGAAAGCACCGCGGTCAGGCCCTCGCGGGCGTCGTCGCCGCTGGGACTGACCCTGGCCTTCTTCAGAATGCCTTCGGCCTCCATGTACTGGTTGAGAGTCCGGGTCAGCGCGGCACGGAAGCCGGCCAGGTGGGTACCGCCGTCACGCTGCGGTATGTTATTGGTAAAACAGAAAATGTTTTCCTGATAGGAGTCGTTCCACTGGAACGCCACCTCGACCCCGATACCGTCCTTTTCGGTCCTGAAGTAGAAGACAGTCGGGTGCAGCGGGGTCTTGTTGCGGTTCAGATGCTCGACGAAGGCCTTGATGCCACCCTGGTATTCGAACACATCCTCCTTGTCGCTGCGCTCGTCACGCAGCACGATGCGCACACCGGAATTCAGGAAGGAGAGTTCCCGCAGCCGCTTGGCCAGGATGTCGTAATGGAATTCGGTGTCCGAGAAAATCTCGGCGCTGGGCTTGAATCGGATCTCGGTTCCGCTCCGGTCGGAATCGCCGATGGCCTTGAGCGGCCCCTGGGGCTCGCCCAGCCGGTACTCCTGAAACCAGACCTTCCCGTCGCGACGGATAGTGAGCCTGAGGTACTCCGACAGCGCATTGACCACCGAGACACCCACGCCATGCAGGCCGCCGGAGACCTTGTAGCTGTTGTCGTCGAACTTTCCGCCAGCGTGCAGCACGGTCATGATGACCTCGGCGGCGGAGCGGCCTTCCTCGGGGTGGATGTCGACGGGAATGCCGCGCCCATCGTCGGTCACGGTCACCGAGTTGTCGCTATGGATGGTCACCGTGATTTCCTTGCAGTAACCGGCGAGGGCCTCGTCGATGGCGTTGTCGACCACCTCGAACACCATGTGATGCAGTCCGGTGCCGTCATCGGTGTCGCCGATGTACATGCCGGGCCGCTTGCGCACGGCGTCCAGGCCGCGCAGCACCTTGATGTTGGAGGAATCGTAATTTTCGCTCATGCAGGCATCCCCTCGGCAATCGTGCCAGTATACCACCTTCACCCCGCCGGCCGGACGCTACCCTGTTCCACGTGAAACACCGCTGCACCGATTGGCAAGGGGACGTCTTCGGCATGATTGGCCGTCACGAAGACCTGGCTCTCCAGCGCCTGCAGCCGGTCGATGAGCCGGGCGCGATGGGTCCGATCCAGCTCGGCCGGCAGGTCATCGATGAGGAAGAGGCTGTGCCGCCCGGTCGCCTCGCGATGGATCTCCGCCTGCGCCAGCAACAGCGCCATGACCAGTTGCTTCTGCTGACCCCGGGAGATCCGCTCCCGCGCCGGCACCTCCCCCACCCGGATGGCGAGGTCCGCGCGATGCGGTCCCTGCTGGGTGAAACCCTGACGAAGATCGGCCTCCAGATGCGCGCCAAGACTCTCGGCAAAAGAGCGGTTGCCTGTCCAGCCACTACGGTACTGCAGCGCTACGGGCGGGAGATCCACCAGTTCCGGCCCCAACCGTCGGAGCCGCTCACCGAGCCGCGCCACGTAAGCCCGGCGATAACTGTCGATGCTCTGAGCGGCCTCTGCCAGGGGCGCATCCCAGACCCGGATCCCGTCCACCCTGGCGCCCGCCCTCAAGGCCGCATTGCGCTGGCGCAGTGTTCTGGAGTACCGCTGCCAGGCGGGATAAAAGCCCTGTTCCACGTGAAACACCCCCCAGTCAAGGAACTGCCGCCGCTCCCTCGGCCCGCCCTCGATCAAGCGGTGGCTGTCTTGATTGAGGAGCTGCATGGGCAGGCAGGACACCAGCTCGGCCAGACTGCGAACGGGCTGGCCACCAAGCCGGATCCGTTGCTCCCCACCGCGCTGCCGCTCCAGACCGAGCGGCTCTGGCGCGCTGTCACTGCCCTCGGTCCGAACCCGGGCGGTCACCCGCATCAGCTCGGCACCTTCCCGGATCATCCGGTCCGGCTGTCGGGTTCGAAAGGATCGTGCGTGACCCAGATACCAGATAGCCTCCAGCAGGCTGGTCTTGCCCGAGCCATTGGCACCGTGAAGCAAGGTAAAGCCGCGGCCTGGCGACAGCCGGGCCCCGGCAATGTTGCGGAAATTTTCCAGATTGAGTTCGGTGAGCGACAAGCCCCGGGGATCCCTGGCCGCGGGCTAGAGCCGCATGGGCATCACCACGTAGCGACTCTCGCCACCATCGGGCGCGTCGATCAGGCAACTGCTGTTGGCATCGGTGAGCAGGACCCGAACCTGATCCCCCGGGAGGGCGGCCAGGGCATCCAGCAGGTAGGTCACGTTGAAGCCGATCTCCAGCGGGCCGGCGCTGTAGTCGACCTCCAGTTCCTCCTCGGCCTCTTCCTGCTCGGGGTTGTGGGCCTGGATCTTCAGGCTGTTTTCGTCCAGTACCAGCCGGATGCCGCGGTATTTCTCGTTGGAGAGGATGGAGGTGCGTGACAGGGCCTGGCGCAGCTCGCCACGATCGGCCACCACGGCCTTGTCACCGCCCTTGGGCATCACCCGCTGGTAGTCCGGGAAACGACCGTCGATGAGCTTGGAGGTGAACTGGATATCCGGCAGGCCGATGCGAATGTGGTTGGCGCCGAGCTGGACCTCGGCCTCCACGTCCGAGGCTTCCAGCAGCCGGCCCAGTTCCTGGATGCCCTTGCGCGGCACTATGACCTGCTGGGGTTCCGTCACGCCCGTCTCGGCCCCGGTTTCGGACAAGGCCAGCCGGTGGCCATCGGTGGCCACGGCGCGCACCCGGTCGGGTTGCAGCTCGATCATCAGGCCGTTGAGGTAGTAGCGGACGTCCTGCTGGGCCATGGCGAACTGGGTGCGCTCGATGATGGCCTTCAGCGCCTGCTGCGGCATGCGAAAGGATTGTGCCGTCTTCAGCTCCTCGATCACCGGGAAGTCAGCCGCGGGCAGTGTGGAGAGGGTAAAGCGGCTGCGTCCTGAGCGGACCAGGGCACGATCTCCGTCCAGCCGGAATTCCAGCGTGGATTCCTCGGGCAGGGAGCGACAGATGTCCAGCAGCTTGCGGGCCGGGACCGTGATCTCGCCACCTGCCTCAACCTCCAGAGGCAGGCGGGCAACCAGCTCGACCTCGAGATCCGTCGCCGTCAGGGTCAGTCCCTCGGGGCTGGCCTGGATGAGCAGATTGCCCAGCACCGGCAGGGTCTGCCTGCGCTCCACCACACCGACGATCTGCTGTAGAGGTTTAAGCAACGCTTCGCGCTGGACCTTGAATTTCATGCTGGCTCCTGTGCCTTTATCCCCAAGACAATATTTCTATCAAAGATCTTTTCTTGAACACCTGTTACTGTATCTACTGCCGACCCTGCCTGTGGAAGAAATCAATATTTTATTTTTTAAACAAATATTTAATACCAATTTCCTGGGACCTGAACCGGGCCTGTGGGCTGTTTGCCGCCTGTGGACAAGCTGTGTGGCGAAACCGGCCGCGAAGTTTTCCACAGCTTGCTCACATCATGTGGTCAGGGTTCTCAACAGGTTGTAATAGTCTTCCTTGATCCGTACATCCGTCTCCCGCAGCTCGGCCACCTTGCGGCAGGCGTGCAGCACCGTGGTGTGGTCGCGACCCCCGAAGGCATCGCCGATTTCCGGCAGACTGTGGCTGGTCAGCTCCTTGGCCAGCGCCATGGCGACCTGGCGGGGCCGCGCGATGGAGCGGCTACGCCGCGCCGACAGTAGGTCGGCCACGCGGATCTTGTAGTACTCGGCCACCGTCTTCTGGATGTTCTCGATGGAAATGAGGCGGTCCTGCAGCGCCAGCAGGTCGCGCAGGGCCTCCTTGACGAATTCCACGGTCACGGCACGGCCGGTGAAGCGGGCACTGGCAATGATGCGCCGCAGGGCGCCCTCCAGTTCGCGGATGTTGGACTGGATGCGCTTGGCGACGAAAAAGGCCACCTCGTTGGGCAGCTCGAGCTGGCTCTGCGCGGCCTTGGCCATGAGGATCGCCACGCGGGTCTCCAGCTCCGGCGGTTCGATGGCCACCGTCAGGCCCCAGCCGAACCGCGACTTGAGGCGTTCCTCCAGGCCGTCGACCTCCTTGGGGTAACGGTCGCAGGTCAGTACCACCTGCTGCTGGCCCTCCAGCAGCGCGTTGAAGGTGTGGAAGAACTCCTCCTGCGAGCGCTCCTTGCCGGCGAAGAACTGGATGTCGTCGATCAGCAGGGCGTCCACCGAGCGATAGTAGCGCTTGAACTCGTTGATGGCGTTGTGCTGCAGGGCCTTGACCATGTCCGCCACGAAGCGCTCGGAATGCAGGTACACCACCCGCGCGCCGGGCTTGGACTCGAGGATCAGGTTGCCGACGGCATGCATCAGGTGGGTCTTGCCCAACCCCACGCCGCCGTAGATGAACAGCGGATTGTAGGCCCCCCCGGGGTTCTCGCCGACCTGGATGGAGGCCGCCTTGGCCAGCTGGTTGGACTTGCCCTCGACGAAGGTCTCGAAGGTGAAGTTGGGATTGAGCGTGGGGCTGCCACCCGCGGTCCGGCGACCGGCCTCGCGGTCCTCGGCGCGGCTGAAGCGGGCCTCCGCCGGCCGCGCCGGCGTGCTCGCGGTCGAACTCTTGCGGGTACCGACTTCCAGACGGATCTCGGGCGTGGCGCCGAATACCTCGGTCAGCGTCTCGTTGATCTTGCCGATGTAGTGTTCGCGTACCCAGTCCAGGACAAAGCGGTTAGGCGCAAGCAGGCGCAGGGACTCGCCCTCGTTGACGGCATGCAGCGGACGAATCCAGGTGTTGAACTGTTGTTCGGGGATTTCCCCTTCAAGCCGGTCCAGGCATTTCTTCCACAGGGGCGCGTCCAACGCTGCCTTACCTCCGCGTGTGGTGTTGTTCTGTCCGTCGGTCGGTCATGAGGGAAAGGGCGCCAGTCTACCCCCGTTCGTGGGCGTTATCCACACCCTGGAACGGCCTGCCGCGAGTCCTTTCTGTTGACAGCAAAACGGCCCCGCCGGTACCATTGCACGTTCCCTGTGGCCGGCCTGACCGGTCCTGTTTTTCCGCGACTTTATCCGTTGCCGAAATTTCAAGAGTAGCTGGCCATGAAACGCACTTTCCAACCGAGCAATCTGAAACGCAAGCGCACCCACGGCTTCCGTGCCCGCATGCGTACCAAGAATGGTCGCCTGGTCATCAAGGCCCGTCGCGCCAAGGGCCGCGCTCGCCTGACCGTCTGACCCCGGTGCCTTGGGCCCGACCGACAACCGCTTTCCCCGCGCGGTCCGCATCGTCCGTCCCGCGGACTACCGCCGGGTGTTCGGTCAGGGTGTCCGTGTGAGCGACGCGGCGATGGCCGTTCACGCCGTCGCCAACGGACTCGGTCACCCCCGCCTGGGCCTGGCCATCTCCCGCAAGGTGTCGCCGCGCGCCGCCGACCGCAACCGACTCAAGCGCATGCTTCGAGAATGCTTTCGCACCCATCAGCGGGCCATGCCGCCGCTCGATATGGTGGTGGTCGGCCGCCCCGGCATGCTGCGCCTGGATTTCCACGAACTCTGTGCCCGGTTTCTGAACCACGCCGACCGCCTGGGTAGACGGCTATGCGAAGCCTCCTGATCGCCGTTATCCGCGGCTATCGCTACCTGCTCAGTCCCTGGCTGGGCGCGAGCTGCCGTTTTCATCCGACCTGTTCCTGCTATGCCATTACCGCCATAGAGCGTTTCGGCGCCCTGCGCGGGAGCTGGCTGGCCCTGCGCCGCATCGGCCGTTGCCATCCCTGGCATGCCGGCGGGATCGATCCCGTCCCCGACAAGACGCCCCACTGACCCACGACAAGCGACGCCATGGACAACACCCGCCTGCTGCTTTTCATTGCCCTGTCCTTCACCGCCCTGCTGCTCTGGGAGGCCTGGCAGCGCGACTACGGCGCCGCGCCGCAGCCCGTGGCGACCGAGCAGGCCGAGAGCCCCGGTGCCGCGACAACCACCGGCGCCGATGTCCCCAGTGCCGCGCCGGCCGCGGCCGCTGTCCCGGAAACCCCGTCACGGCAGGCCGATACCGCGCCCACCGTTACCGTGGTCACGGATGTGCTGGAGGTCCACATCAGTACCCGCGGCGGTGACCTGCGCGAGGCCGACCTGCTCGACTATCCGGTGAGTGTCGATCGGCCGGACGAGCCGGTGCGGCTGCTGGAGGATACGCCCGGCCGCTTCTTCGTCGCCCAGTCCGGCCTGCGCGGCAGCGGCAGTGCCGAGCCCACCCACTACGCCCGCTACACGGCTGCTGCCAGTGAATACCGCCTGGCCGACGGCCAGCAGGAACTGGTGGTGCCGCTGGAATGGGTATCGCCCGAAGGGGTGCGGGTGATCAAGCGCTATCGCTTCAGCCGCGGCGATCACCTGGTCGTGGTCGAGCACGAGGTGCGCAATGGCTCGGGGGAGGTCTGGACCGGACGCCAGTACCGTCAGCTGGTACGCAGCAAGCCCACCCAGTCCCGAGGCATGATCTATACCTACACCGGCGGCGTCATCTACAGCCCGGAGGAGAAATACGAAAAGTATGACTTCTCTGACATGGCCGATGTCCCCCTGTCGCGTGACATCACCAACGGCTGGGCTGCGGTCATCGAACATTATTTCCTGGCCGCCTGGGTACCCGAGCGGGGTGAGCCCAATCACTACTATTCCAAGGCGCTGCCCAACGACCGTTACGTACTCGGCCTCATCGGCCCCGACCGCAGCCTGGCGCCCGGCGAGTCGACCCTGTTCCGCAGCCAGCTCTATGTCGGGCCCAAGATCCAGTCCCGGCTGGAGCAGATCGCCGAGGGGCTGGAACTGACCGTCGACTATGGTGCGTTGACCATCCTCGCCAAGCCCATCTTCTGGCTGCTGCAGAAGATCCACGCCCTGATCGGCAACTGGGGCTGGTCCATCATTCTGCTGACCCTGCTCATCAAGCTGGCCTTCTACAAGCCCTCCGAGATGAGCTACAAGTCGATGGCGCAGATGCGCAAGCTGGCGCCGCGGCTGCAGGCGCTCAAGGAGCGTTACGGCGACGACAAGCAGAAGCTCAACCAGGCCATGATGGACCTGTACCGGACCGAGAAGATCAACCCGCTCGGGGGCTGCCTGCCGATCCTGGTGCAGATCCCGGTGTTCATCGCGCTGTACTGGGTGCTGCTGGAGAGCGTCGAACTGCGCCAGGCACCCTTCATTCTCTGGATCCAGGACCTGTCCACCAGGGACCCCTACTTCGTGCTGCCATTGATCATGGGCGTGACCATGTTCATCCAGCAGAAGCTCAATCCCGCGCCGCTGGATCCCATCCAGGCCAAGGTGATGATGGCGCTCCCGGTGGTGTTCACCGTGATGTTCGCCTTCTTTCCCTCGGGTCTGGTGCTGTACTGGGTGACCAACAACGTGCTGTCCATTGCCCAGCAGTGGGTCATCACCCGGCGCGTGGAGGCCGGCGGCAAATAGTACCAGGTCGGAAGCGGGCGGCAGGCAAGTCGTTGCGTAACCAGGCGATGAACCGGATTTCGTAGCCATGGTCCAGAGTACACTTTGTGCCTGCCCGCATCCTGCTGCGGCCCTGGTGCAACATGCGGGCTAGGCGGGCCACGCATCCATGACCCTGGATGCCGATACCATCGCTGCCATCGCCACGCCACCGGGTCGCGGGGGCGTCGGCATCGTCCGCATCTCCGGCCCCCGCGTGCCCGACATCGCGCGTGCCCTCGCCGGCGGCCTGCCCTCACCCCGGCGCGCCAGCCTGCAGACTTTCCGCGACGCCGCGGGCCAGCCCATCGATCAGGGCTTGCTGCTGTACTTTCCCGGCCCGGCTTCCTTCACCGGCGAGGACGTGCTGGAACTCCAGGGCCATGGCGGACCGGTGGTTATGGATCTGCTGCTGGCGCGGGTACTGGAACTGGGTGCGCGGCTGGCCCGTCCCGGCGAATTCTCCGAGCGTGCCTTCCTCAACGGCCGCATGGACCTCGCCCAGGCCGAGGCCGTTGCCGACCTGATCGACGCCGCCAGTGCCGCCGCCGCGCGCGCCGCCGTGCGCTCCCTGGAAGGTGCCTTTTCCGAGGCCGTGCACGGACTCAATGAACAACTGATCGAGCTGCGCATGTACGTGGAGGCCGCCATCGACTTCCCGGAAGAGGAGATCGATTTCCTCGCCGACCGCGAAGTGGAAAGGCGCCTGCAGGGTCTGAATGATGCCTTCGACAGCCTGCTGGCACGCGCCCGCCAGGGCAGCCTGCTGCGGGAAGGCATGACCCTGGTGATCGCCGGCCGGCCCAATGCCGGCAAGTCCTCGCTGCTCAACGCGCTTGCCGGTCGTGACACCGCCATCGTCACCGACATCCCCGGCACCACCCGCGACCTGCTGACCGAACGCATCGTGCTCGACGGCATGCCGCTGACGGTGATCGATACCGCCGGCCTGCGTGACAGCAGCGACCCGGTCGAACGCGAAGGCGTTCGTCGCGCCTGGCAGGCCATTGCGCAGGCCGATGCCATCCTGCTGGTGATCGATGACAGCAGCGGCGTCGATGGCGAGGATCAGGCACTCGTCGAACGCCTGCCGCAGCAGGTCCCGCTCGTGCGTGTGTACAACAAGGTCGATCTCACCGGGCGCGCGCCGGGCGAGGAGGAAGGCGGCGTGCTCGCGCTGTCTGCGCGCACCGGCGCCGGGCTGGATGCCCTGCGTGCCCGGCTCAAGCGCTGCGTGGACTATGCCGGCGAGACGGTGGACGGCTTCAGTGCCCGCCGTCGCCATCTGGATGCCCTGCGGCGGGCGCGTGACCATTTCGATGCCGGCCGGGCGGCGCTGCGGGTGCAGCGCGCCGGCGAACTGCTGGCCGAGGAGCTGCGTCTGGCGCAGAACGCCCTGGCCGAGATCACCGGCGAGTTCACCAGTGACGACCTGCTCGGGCGTATCTTTTCGCGTTTCTGCATCGGCAAGTAGCGCCCCCTCAACCGCGTCGCCGGCGCAAACGAAGACGGGCGGCCCCTGGGGGACCGCCCGCCGGTCGAGCAGAACCGCTGCCGCGATCAGTGATCGTGGCCGCCGGCACCGTGCACGTGGCCGTGGCTCTTTTCCTCCTCGGTGGCATCACGCACGTCCACGATCTCCACGTCGAAGGTCAGGGTCATGCCGGCCAGAGGGTGGTTGCCGTCCACGGTCACGCCCTCGTCGGACACCCGGGTCACGGTGACCATCAGCGGGCCGTGCGAGGACTGGGCCTCGAAGCGCATGCCGGGCTGGATGTCGTCCACGCCCTGGAAGGCCTCGCGCGGGACCGTCTGGATCAGCGCCTCGTCGGTCAGGCCATAGCCTTCCTCGGGCTTGACCTCCACGGTGAGCTTGTCGCCTGCCTGCTTGCCCTCGAGGGCATTCTCCAGGCCGGGGATGATGTTGTGAGCGCCGTGCAGATAGGCCAGCGGCTCGCCGCCTGCGGAGCTGTCGAGGGTCTGCCCTTCCGGGTTCTTCAGGGTGTAGTGGAGGGAAACCACCTTGTCGGATGCTACTTGCATGGGATCGCCTTTCTTTCGGTTGCTTGAAACGGGGGGTGCAGAGGGCCCGGGCGAGCTTCTTGGGGGGATGTCCGCGGGGGTCTTGCGTGGGATCGTGGCCGATGATACCGCGAAACGGCGTCCGGTTCACGCCGCGGGCCGTGGGGTTGGGGCGCGGCGGCGTGGCCGGAAGTCTGCGATCAGGCGGCGCAGTACGGCCAGCCGGGCCGGGTCCGGCGCCGGTCCGTAGCGCTCGGCGGCCAGCAGCTCGATGATGGCGGTGGCCTCCGCGGCGAGATCGGGCCGCCGGGCGAGGATGCGCTGGCGCTGGGCCAGGGGACCCTCGGCGGACCCGCGTTCCAGCCCCAGCGGCGCAAGGCGTCGCTGGAAGCGCCGCTCCAGTCGGGCCAGGGGATCGGCCGGCGGACGTCGCCGCAGCACCCACAGGCTGGTGACCAGCAGCGCCAGGCCCAGTGTGATTGCCAGCAGCCGGCCCAGCCCGGACCATGACAGCGCCTCCAGGCCGAAACGTGCCAGCAGCGCCCGCTGCCGCTCCGGCCCGTAGCCCAATACCCAGGCGTCCCAGCCGGCGGCCAGGCTGTCGGCGAAATGGCCGAGCGTCTGCCAGCCACGCATCAGCCAGCCGTCCGCCGCCACCAGGAAGCCCACCGCGCGGCCCTCGCCTGCCGTGGCCGCATCGATCCGGTACTCGATGCGCTCGGGCGCCACTGCGGCGGTCGGGTCGACCCGCACCCAGCCCTCACCTTCGATCCAGACCTCGGACCAGGCGTGGGCATCCGACTGCCGCACCACCAGATAGCCGCCGACCGGATTGAATTCGCCACCCTGGTAGCCGGTCACCACCCGCGCCGGCAGGCCGGCCGCGCGCATCAGCAGGGTGAAGGCGGCGGCGAAGTGTTCGCAGAACCCGGTGCGGGTGCGGAACAGGAAGGCGTCGGTCGGATCGGCGGCACGGTCGAGCGGCGGCGGTCGCAGGCTGTAGACGAAGGGCTGCTCGCGGAACAGGCGCAGGGCCGCGGCGATGATGTCGCGCGGATCGCGTGCCGAGCGCTGCCATTGCCGCGCCAGCGCCCGCACCCGCGGGGACAGGCTGCGCGGCAGCGCCAGGTTGCGGAAGCGCTGGGCCACGGTCAGCGCCGGCCCGGGGTGATCCGGCTGGGACTGCAGCCGATGGAACCAGCCGTCCCGGCTGCCCGCGGCCAGCCTGAGTTCGAGGTTCTCCGACAGCGTGGCGTCGTCCGGCGCCGCCAGCGGGCGGTCCAGTGCCAGCAGCCAGCGCTGGGGGCCGGGCTCCGGCAGGATGCGATAGTGGTACACCGGGCCGGTGGGACGCAGGGCCGGCAGGGTCACCCGCTCGCCCACGGCCTGCCAGCGCCGGCCGTCGGTCAGCTCCAGCACCGGCCCCCGCCAGTAGCGCTGGACGGGTGGCGGCATCGGTCCCTCGAAGCGGACGCGGAAGGCGACCGCCTCGGACCGCGCCAGTTCGCTGATGGCGCCCACCGTCATTTCCTCGCTCAGGCCCGTCACCGCGCGCCCGGCGTCGCCGGGCAGACGCCACAGGGGACCGGGGATGCGCGGAAACAGCAGGAACAGCACCAGCATCACCGGCAACGCCGCCGCGAGCATGCCTGCGGCGCGGCGCAGAAGGTCCTTCAGCGGCAACGGTCCCGAAAACCGGATCCAGACCGCAACCAGGGCCAGGGTCACGCCGCCGGCATAGAGGGTGTGAGCCAGGCCGGTGTCGAACAGCAGATCGGCGGCGACCAGAAAGAAACCCAGAAACACCACCAGAAGGCCGTCGCGCGGCCGCTGCAGTTCGGTGAGCTTCAGTGCCGCCAGCAGCACCAGCAGGCTGCTGCCCGCCTGCTGGCCGAACAGGGTGCCCTGGGTCAGCAGCAGGCCCAGCCCGGCGAGCGCCGTCAGGCCCAGCCGCAGCCAGCGCTGGATCCACCCGGACGCTGTGGAGTGGCCGCCCAGCCACCAGGCCCAGGCCAGGATCAGCGCCCACAGCGGCAACAGGGCGGTCGGCAGCCGGGGCAGGTGGGGCAGGCTGGCCAGGCCAGTGACCAGCCAGAGGGCGCGTGCCGGCAGTGGTACCGGGTCGATCACGCATCTTCTCCGAACAGGGCCAGGGCGCGCAGGCAGCGTGACCGCTGTTCCGGGCCGCGCCCCGGTTCCAGGGTGGCGTCCGGCAGGCGCAGGCCGTACCCGAGTCCGGCCGCCTCCGCGTCCAGCACCCAGCGACAGAGCTGGCTCAGGCGCCGTTCTGTATCGCCCGCCGTGGCCGCCCATTCCAGCCAGCAGTGCTCGCCGCCGTCACCGCCGAATTCCCGGGTCCAGAGGGTGTCGGTACGGGCAAAGGCCTTCCAGTCGATCTGCCGGGGCGGGTCCCCGGGGTGATAGTTGCGATAGCCGCGAAAGTCGTCCGCGCCGTGCCCGGCATCACCCTCGGCGGAAGGCCGGCGCGCGGATCCCGCGGGCGGTTCGCCGCTGCCCAGCGGGCGCGGGTAGACCAGCGCCTCGGTGTCGAAGTCGATCCAGGTCCAGGCGCGAAACAGGCCCAGCGGGAAACGGCTCTCCAGCCGAACCCGACCCAGCCGCTGCCGGCCGCGGCGAGGCGCCGGCCGCTCGAGCTGTACCTGCGTCGGCTGTCGCCCGACCCGGACGAGGCTCACGGCCGGGCCGGAATCCGGTGCGAGCCGCAGCGCCCAGCGCTCACGCTCGCCGGCCTCCAGCCAGAGATCGTAGCCGGCCGCTTCGCCGGCGAAGGCCGCGCGGGTGGCGCCCGCCCGTACCCGCAGTCCGGCCAGGTTGCGCCAGGTCTCGAGCATGGCCACCAGTCCCAGGCCGGTGAGCGCGAAGGCGAGCAGGAACACCAGGCTGTTGCCGTAGTTGGTGGCCGTGGCCAGCAGCAGCAGCACGAAGCCGGCCAGACCGAAACCGGTCCGGGTGGGCAGGATGAAGACGCTGCGCCCGGCGATTCCCAACGGCTGGCGGCCGACGCTGCGCGGGGTACGGCGATCGAAAAAGGCGGTCCAGGGTCGGGTGGTCAGGGTTGGTCGAGACAACACGAGGTCTTCCCCACGCCCGTGGGCCTGCATATAAAAGTAAATATATTCATATCGTTAGTGACATATTTGAGGTCATCTGCAAATATGGTCGAGACCCCGGATGCCGGGATGGGCGGGCCGGATGGATCATGCCGGCGCCCCATGTCGGGGTTGGCTCCATATATTTGAGGTATACCCCAAATTTGATCTTGATCATGGATCGGGGTCAGGGGATGGCCACGGCCAGCAGCGGCGCGAGCGGATCCTCGCCCGTGCCCGGGGGCTCGACCGGCACCAGCCGATGGCCGGCGACCGCGGGCAGCACGGCCTGCACATCGTCGGGCAGGACGTGGTCGCGGCCGTCGATGCAGGCCCAGGCCCGCGCTGCGTTGCGCAGGGCCAGCCCCGCCCGCGGGGAGAGCCCCTGGCGATAATGGCCACTGCGCGACTCGGCCAGCAGCGCCAGCAGGTACTCGGCCAGCGCCGGGCCGACATGCACCTGGGCGGCCTCCGCCTGCAGCCGGCACACCGCCTCCGCATCCAGCCGTGGCGGCAGGCGCTCGATCAGCTCGCGGCGGTCGCTGCCCAGCAACAGCGCGCGCTCGGCATCCTCGGCGGGGTAGTCCAGGCGGATGCGCATCAGGAAGCGATCGAGCTGGGATTCGGGCAGGCGGAAGGTGCCGACCTGGTCGATCGGGTTCTGGGTGGCGATGACAAAGAAGGGTTCGGGCAAGGGACGGGTTTCGCCCTCGACCGTCACCTGGCGCTCCTCCATGGCCTCCAGCAGGGCGCTCTGGGCCTTGGGCGTGGCGCGGTTGATTTCGTCGGCCAGCACCAGCTGCGAGAAGATCGGGCCGGGATGAAAACGGAAGCGGCCGGCATCGCGCTCGAACACCGCCACGCCGAGGATGTCCGCCGGCAGCAGGTCGCTGGTGAACTGGATGCGTTGATAGGCCAGGCCCAGCAGCCGCGCCAGCAGATGGGCCAGCGTGGTCTTGCCCACGCCGGGCAGGTCCTCGATCAGCAGGTGGCCGCGCGCCAGCAGGCAGGCGAGTGCCAGCCGCAGGGCGCGGTCCTTGCCCAGAATCACCGTGCCGGCATCGGCCAGCACCGACTGGATGCCTTCATGCATGGTCCCATGGTGCGGGCCGCCTGCGGTGGCGTCAATCGGGTTGCTGGTCAAGGTGGGCGGGGGCTCATACAATGGAGGGTTCCACCGCTACCGGGTCAGGCACGGGGCAGCATGCAGTACCAGGAGACATTCGATGTGATCGTCGTGGGCGGCGGGCACGCGGGCACCGAGGCGGCGCTCGCGGCCGCGCGCATGGGCGCCCGTACCCTGCTGCTGACCCACAACATCGATACCCTGGGCCAGATGAGCTGTAACCCGGCCATCGGCGGCATCGGCAAGGGCCATCTGGTCAAGGAAATCGATGCCCTGGGCGGGCTGATGGCGCGCGCCATCGACCGCGCCGGCATCCAGTTCCGCATCCTCAATGCCTCCAAGGGGCCCGCGGTGCGCGCCACCCGTGCCCAGGCCGATCGCCAGCTCTACCGCCAGGCGGTGCGCGGGGCGCTTGAGCAGGCCCCGAACCTCACCCTGTTCCAGCAGCCGGTCGACGACCTGATCCTGGACGGCGACCGGGTCGCCGGCGTGCGTACCCGCATGGGGCTGGACTTCCGTGCCGCCGCCGTGGTGCTCACCGTCGGTACCTTCCTTGGCGGCCGCATCCACATCGGTCCCTCGCAGCACGAGGGTGGCCGCGCCGGCGATCCGCCGGCCAACGCGCTGGCCCGGCGGCTGCGGGAACTCGATCTCGGGGTGGAGCGGCTGAAGACCGGTACCCCGCCACGCATCGACGGGCGCAGCATCGATTTCAGCCGTCTCGAGCCCCAGCACGGCGACACGCCGCCGCCCGTGTTTTCCTTCCTGGGCGAGGCCGCCGAACACCCGCGCCAGGTGCCCTGTCACATCAGCCGCACCAATGCCCGCACCCACGACATCATCCGCGCCGGACTGGACCGCTCGCCGCTGTTCACCGGGGTCATCGAGGGCGTCGGGCCGCGCTACTGTCCTTCCATCGAGGACAAGGTGGTGCGTTTCGCCGAGCGCGATTCGCACCAGATCTTCGTCGAGCCCGAGGGCCTGGATACCACCGAGGTCTATCCCAACGGCATCTCCACCAGCCTGCCCTTCGACGTGCAACTGGCGCTGGTGCGTTCCATCGAGGGCTTCGGGAACGCCGTCATCACCCGCCCCGGTTATGCCATCGAGTACGACTACTTCGATCCGCGCGGCCTGCGCCATTCGCTGGAGACCCGCGCCCTCCAGGGGCTGTTCTTCGCCGGCCAGATCAACGGCACCACCGGCTACGAGGAGGCCGCGGCCCAGGGCCTGCTGGCCGGTCTCAATGCCGCGCTGCGGGTGCAGGGCCGCGAGCCCTGGTGGCCGCGCCGCGACCAGGCCTACCTGGGCGTGCTGGTCGACGATCTGGTGACCCGCGGCACCACCGAGCCCTACCGCATGTTCACCAGCCGGGCCGAGTACCGGCTGCTGCTGCGCGAGGACAATGCCGACCTGCGCCTGACCCCGATCGGGCGCGAGCTGGGGCTGGTCGACGACCGGCGCTGGGACGCCTTCGCCCACAAGCGCGAGGCCATCGAGGCCGAGCGCGAGCGGCTGGCAGCGCTCTGGCTGCGTCCCGGCACGCCGGCGGCCGAGGCCCTCGCCGCCCGCACCGGCCAGGCGCTGACCCGCGAGCAGCGCGCGCTCGATCTGCTGCGGCGCCCCGACATCGACTATGACGCCCTGACCGCGCTGGACGGCATGGGCCCGGCCCATCCCGACCCCGCGGTGCGCGAGCAGGTCGGCATCCAGACCCGCTATGCCGGCTACATCGACCGCCAGCGTGACGAGATCGAGCGCCAGCGCCGCCACGAGGCCCAGCCGCTTCCCGACGACTTCGACTATGCTCAGGTCAGGGGCCTGTCCGCCGAGGTGCGCGAGAAGCTCGCCGCGCGGCGCCCGGCAACGCTGGGGCAGGCGGCGCGCATACCCGGCGTGACCCCGGCGGCGATCTCCCTGCTGCTGGTCCATCTGAAGAAGCATCGCGGCGCGCCCCGGCGCCGGCGAGCCTGAGGAATCCACATGGCGGTCTTTGCCAGGCGTATCCGCAAGTCATCCCAGGTCGAACGCGGCCCCGGTCCCGAGGAGCGCCTCGATCGGGGCCTGCTGGCGCTGGAAGTCGAGCTGCCCGAGGGCGCGCGCGAGCACCTGCTGGCGCTGGTGCGGCTGCTGGCCAAGTGGAACCGGGTCTACAACCTGACCTCGGTACGAAAGCCGGCCGACATGGTGGGCCGGCACCTGCTGGACAGCCTCAGCGTATTGCCGCATCTTCGGGGACCGCGGGTGCTCGACATCGGCACCGGGGCCGGTCTGCCCGGGCTGGTGCTCGCCATCGCCCGGCCCGACTGGCAACTGGTGCTGCTCGATGCCAGCAACAAGAAGCTGCGCTTCGTGCGCCAGGCGGTGGCCGAGCTGACGCTCGACAATGTCGAGGTGGTGCACTGCCGGGTGGAGGACTACCGGCCCGACGAGGTCTTCGACTCCGTGGTCAGCCGCGCCTATTCCTCGCTGGAGGAGATGTACCAGGCCGGCCACCGTCTGTGCCGGCCGGATGGCCGCATCCATGCCATGAAGGGCGTGTTTCCGGTGGCGGAAATGGATGCCCTGTCGCGGCCGGGTGTCGTCGAGCGGGTCGAGCGTCTGCAGGTTCCGGGGCTGGATGCCGAACGGCATCTGGTCATCATGCGTCCCGAGGCGGACGCCGAATAACAAGACAAGGGGGCCGGGTGCCGCCGGCGGCGCGGGTGTCATGGGCAGGATACTGGCAATCACCAATCAGAAGGGGGGGGTCGGCAAGACCACCACCTGCGTCAATCTGGCCGCGGCGCTGGCGCTCACCCGTCGTCGCGTGCTGCTGGTGGACCTGGATCCCCAGGGCAACGCCACCATGGGCAGCGGCGTGGACAAGCACGAGCTGGACTATTCCAGCTGCGACGTGCTGCTGGGCGAGATCGACATCCGCCAGGCGATCCAGCATTCCGAGGCGGCCGGCTTCGACGTGCTGCCCGGCAACAGCGACCTGACCGCCGCCGAGGTCGAACTGCTGGGCATGGACGACCGTGAGGACCGCTTGCGCCAGGCGCTGGAATCGGTGCGCGACCGCTACGATTACATCCTCATCGATTGCCCGCCCTCGCTGAACATGCTCACCGTCAACGCCCTCGCCGCGGCCGACGGCGTGCTGATTCCGATCCAGTGCGAGTACTATGCGCTGGAGGGCCTGAGCGCCCTGCTCGAGACCATCGAACAGGTACGCGCTGCGCTCAATCCCGGTCTGGAAATCGAAGGATTGCTGCGAACCATGTACGATGCCCGCAATAATCTCGCGGTGCAGGTCGGTGAACAGCTCATCGAGCACTTCGGCGACCGCGTCTACCGCACCATCGTGCCCCGCAACGTCCGCCTCGCCGAGGCGCCCAGCCATGGCATGCCGGTGTTGCGCTACGACAAGGCCTCGCGCGGCGCGCTGGCCTACCTGGCGCTGGCCGGCGAACTGGTGCGACGGGAGCAGGAGGCCGCCGGCGCGGCCGTCGAGACCCAACAGGCCTGAACAAGACAGCGACATGGCAGCCAAGAAGAAAGGACTGGGGCGCGGACTGGACGCCCTGATCAAGACCCGACCGGCGGCCCGGCCCGCGCCGGTGCCCGCCGCATCCGAAGCCGCCGGTGACGGCAGCCTGCGCACCCTCGCCATCGACCTCATCCAGCGCGGCAGGTACCAGCCCCGCACCGACATGCATCCCGAATCGCTGCAGGACCTGGCCGATTCCATCAAGGCGCAGGGCCTGGTGCAGCCGATCGTGGTCCGCCCCGTTGGCGGCGGCCGCTTCGAGATCATCGCCGGCGAGCGGCGCTGGCGCGCGGCCCAGCTCGCCGGCCTGCAGGCGGTGCCGGTGGTGGTGCGCGACGTGCCGGACCGCGCCGCCATCGCCATGGCCCTGATCGAGAACATCCAGCGCGAGAATCTCAATCCGCTGGAAGAGGCCCGCGCCCTGCGCCGGCTGATCGACGAGTTCGAGATGACCCACCAGGAGGCCGCCGAGGCCGTCGGCCGCTCGCGCACGGCCGTGTCCAACCTGCTGCGCTTGCTGGAACTCAACGACGACGTCAAGCAACTGGTCGAGGCCGGGAAGCTGGAGATGGGCCATGCCCGTGCCCTGCTGGCGCTCGCCGGGGCGCGGCAGAGCGAGGCGGCGCGGACGGTGGTGGCGCGCGGGTTGTCGGTGCGCGAAACCGAGCGTCTGGTGCGCAAGCGACAGCGCGGGGAACGGCCAAAGCCGAAGGCGGCGGCCCCCGACCCGGACGTGCAGCGGCTGGAACGCGAACTCTCCGAGCGTCTGGGTGCCCGGGTCAGCCTCAAGGCGGGCGCCCGCGGCAAGGGACAGCTGGTGATCAGCTACAATTCCCTGGACGAACTCGACGGGATCCTGGCGCACATTCGCTGAGGGGCGCTTTCCGCACACTTTAACGGGACATAATCTCCGTTTATCCGTGCATTGACCCCCTGTACGGCAGCCTTTATACTGCGCGCCCCGATTTTGGTTGACCGGATTTCAACCATCGCGGAGCACGGAACAACGGAGACGATTGTCGCGCGCCCCCCGATCCCCCCGGCGCATCGGCCCGGTGAGCGAGCGACATGCGTAAGTTGCTGTTCAGCCAACTGATCCTTGCCCTGTTCGTTGCGGCCGGCAGTGCCTGGCCAGGCGGCGTGCAGGGGGCGGTCGCCGCCCTGTTCGGGGGCGCGGTCGCGATGACGAACACGGCATTGCTGGCCTGGCGGGCGGCGCGCATGGCGCGACGGCCCACTGACACGCCGCACAGGGACCTGCGGCAGATGTATTTCGCCGCCCTGGAGCGCTTCGCCATTGTGGCGATGCTGCTCGCGGCCGGACTGGGTGCCCTGCACCTCGAACCCGGGCCGCTGCTCGCGGCCTTCATCGCGGGCCAGTTGCTGCACATGTTTTCCAGCTTAAAGTCGGGATTCTCAACCCATGTCGAGTGAAGCGATCACTTCCGGACAGTACATCAAGCATCACCTCACCAACTGGACCTTCGGACAGCATGCCGACGGCAGCTGGGGCTTTGCCCACAGCGCCGAGGAAGCCGCGGAAATGGGCTTCTGGGCCATCAATGTCGACTCCATGCTGTGGTCGGTCGGCCTCGGCCTGTTCCTGTTCTGGCTGTTCCGCAAGGCGGCGAAGAACGCCACTTCCGACACCCCGGGCGGCCTGCAGAACTTCGTCGAATGGATCGTCGACTTCATCGACGATTCGGTGCGCGGCTCCTTCTCGGCCAAGAACGACCTGGTCGCGCCGCTGGCGCTGACCATCTTCTGCTGGGTGTTCCTGATGAACTTCATGGACCTCATCGCCGTCGACCTGCTGCCCTGGATCGCCGGCCTGGTGGGCCAGTACGTGTTCGGCGTCGACCCGCACCACGTCTATTTCAAGGTGGTGCCGACCACCGACCCCAACATCACCTTCGGCCTCGCCATCGGCGTGTTCGTCCTGATGCTCTACTACTCGATCAAGATCAAGGGCATCGGCGGTTTCTTCGGCGAGCTGGCCTTCCAGCCCTTCCCCAAGTGGCTGTTTCCGGTGAACCTCATCCTCGAAGGCGTGGCGCTGATCTCCAAGCCCGTCTCCCTCGCCCTGCGACTGTTCGGCAACATGTATGCCGGCGAGACCATCTTCATCCTGATCGCCCTGATGTACAGCGCGGGTTGGGCCTTCGGCCTGTTCGGTGGCCTGCTGCAGCTCGGTTGGGCCATCTTCCACATCCTGATCATCACGCTGCAGGCGTTCATCTTCATGACGCTGACCATCGTGTATCTGGACATGGCCCATCAGGAACATCACTGATCGAGTCGTCCCCATTCAATTTCGAAACCTACCTTCTCATATACAGGAGAGAAACATGGAAACTGCACTGCTCTACATTGCTGGCGCCCTGATGATGGGCCTGGGTGCCCTGGGTGCCGCGGTTGGCATCGGTGTCCTCGGCGGCCGTTTCCTGGAAGGCGCCGCCCGCCAGCCGGAGCTGATCCCGATGCTGCGCACGCAGTTCTTCATCGTCATGGGTCTGGTCGACGCCGTGCCGATGATCGCCGTCGGTCTGGCCCTGTACGTGCTCTTCGCGGTCGTGGGTGGCTAAGTAACAGAGACGTTTGTCCACTCACTGCCACTTAGCGAGGTGACGGTATGAACTTCAATGCAACCCTCATCGGTCAGATGGTGGCGTTTGCGGTCTTTGTCTGGTTCTGCATGAAGTACGTCTGGCCGCCGCTGGTCAACGCACTGAATGAACGCAAGGCAAGGATTGCCGACGGCCTGGCCGCTGCGGAGCGCGGCAAGCACGAACAGGCGCTCGCCCAGGAGCGCGCGAAGGAAGTGCTGCACGAAGCCAAGCAGCAGGCCCAGGAGATCATCGGTCGTGCCGAGAAGCGTGCCGCCGAAATCGTCGACGAGGCCAAGGATGCCGCTCGCGCCGAAGGCGAGCGCCTGCTGGCGGCCGCCCGCGCCGAGATCGACCAGGAGGTCAACCGCGTGAAGGAAGACCTGCGCAGGCAGGTGGTGTCCGTCGCGGTTGCCGGTGCCGAAAAGGTGCTGGAGCGCGAGGTCGACGAGTCCACCCACGGCGAGCTGCTGAACAAGCTGGCAGCCCAGATCTGAAGGTAGCGCGCCATGGCCGAACTCACGACGATCGCCCGACCCTATGCCCTGGCCGTGTTCAAGCTGGCCCGGGAGCAGCAGGCACTCGACCGCTGGGCCGACATGCTCGGGCTGGCCGCCGTCGTTGCTGCCGATGCCGAGATGTCCCGCCTGATCGACAATCCGCGGCTGACCGAGCGCCAGCTCGCCGATCTCTTCATCGAGATCTGTGGCGATGGCCTGGACGCGCAGGGGCGCAACATGATCCGGGTGCTTGCGGAAAACCGCCGCCTCAAGGCATTGCCCGAGATCCACCGCCTGTACCTGGCACTCAAGAGCGAGGCCGAGGGTGCCATCCAGGCCGAGCTGGTCAGCGCCAGGCCGGTCAGCGAGGTCCAGAAGCAGGCAATCCTCGAGTCCCTGAAAAAGCGTTTCGGCCGCGATGTCGAGCTCGACTGCAGGATCGATGAATCGCTCGTCGGCGGTGCCGTGATTCGTGCCGGTGACCTGGTCATAGACGGTTCGGTGCGGGGCAAGCTGGCCCGACTGGCCACGGCCCTGAGCCACTGAGAGGAATTCCAACCATGCAACTCAATCCCACTGAAATCAGCGAACTGATCAAGAGCCGTATCGAAAAGTTCGAGACCGTTGCCGAGGCACGCACCGAAGGCACCGTGGTCTCGCTGACCGACGGCATCGCCCGCATCCATGGTCTGGCCGACGTCATGGCCGGTGAAATGATCGAGTTTCCCGGCGGTGTCTACGGCATGGCCCTGAACCTGGAACGCGACTCCGTAGGCGCCGTGATCCTGGGTGACTACAAGGGCATCTCCGAAGGCGACACCGTCAAGTGCACCGGCAAGATCCTCGAAGTGCCGGTCGGCGAGGCCATGCTCGGCCGCGTAGTCGACTCCCTCGGCAATCCCATCGACGGCAAGGGTCCGATCGAGGCCCAGGGCAGTTCCCCGATCGAGAAGATTGCCCCCGGCGTGATCTGGCGCAAGTCGGTCGACCAGCCGGTGCAGACCGGTCTGAAATCCATCGACGCCATGGTGCCGATCGGCCGCGGCCAGCGCGAGCTGATCATCGGCGACCGCCAGACCGGCAAGACCGCGGTGGCAGTGGACGCCATCATCAACCAGAAGGGCACCGGCGTTAAGTGCATCTACGTCGCCGTCGGCCAGAAGAACTCCTCGGTCGCCGCCGTGGTGCGCAAGCTCGAGGAACACGGCGCCATGGAGCACACCATCGTGGTGGCGGCCACCGCCGCCGAATCCGCGGCCATGCAGTTCATCGCGCCCTACGCCGGCTGCGCCATGGGCGAGTACTTCCGCGACCGGGGCGAGGATGCCCTGATCGTCTATGACGATCTGACCAAGCAGGCCTGGGCCTATCGTCAGGTATCGCTGCTGCTGCGTCGTCCGCCGGGCCGCGAGGCCTATCCGGGTGACGTCTTCTACCTGCATTCGCGTCTGCTCGAGCGCGCCGCGCGTGTCAACGAGGACTGGGTGGCCCGCGAAACCAACGGTGCGGTGACCGGCAAGACCGGCTCGCTGACCGCGCTGCCCATCATCGAGACCCAGGCCGGTGACGTCTCGGCCTTCGTTCCGACCAACGTGATCTCCATCACCGACGGTCAGATCTTCCTCGAGACCGACCTGTTCAACGCCGGTATCCGGCCCGCCATCAACGCCGGCCTGTCGGTGTCGCGTGTCGGCGGTGCCGCCCAGACCAAGATCATCAAGAAGCTGGGCGGCGGCGTGCGTCTGGCACTGGCCCAGTACCGCGAACTGGCGGCCTTCGCCCAGTTCGCTTCCGATCTGGACGATGCCACCCGCAAGCAGCTCGAGCGCGGCCAGCGCGTGACCGAGCTGATGAAACAGCCGCAGTACAGCCCGCTGTCGATCGCCGAAATGGCCGTGTCGCTGTTCGCGGCCAACGAAGGCTATCTGGACGACGTCGAGCTGAAGAAGGTCGTGGACTTCGAGGCGGCGTTGCATGCGCACATGAAGTCGAACTTCGCCGATCTCATGAACACCATCAACGAGACGGCGGACTACAACGACGACATCGAGGCCGGGCTGCGCAAGTGTGTCGAGGACTTCAAAGCCAACGGCGCATGGTAAATCAGGGCTCGCGCAGCGGGGTCCGCGTGATCCCGCTGCCGAACCCGGCAACCAGGAACTGAGCACATGTCTGGCGCGAAAGAGATACGCACCAAGATCAAGAGCATCAGCTCGACGGCCAAGATCACCAAGGCCATGGAGATGGTGGCGGCGAGCAAGATGCGCAAGGCCCAGGACCGCATGCTGGCCACACGCCCCTATGCGGAGAAGATGCGCAGCGTGATCGCGCACCTGGCGCAGGCACATCCCGAATACCATCATCCCTATCTGCAGGCGCGGGAACAGGTCAGGCGTGTCGGCCTGATCGTCGTTTCCACCGATCGCGGCCTGTGCGGCGGGCTCAACATCAACCTGTTCAAGCGCGTGCTGGGGCAGATGAAGCAGTGGTCGGATGCCGGCGTAGAGATCGATCTGGCGGTGTTCGGTACCAAGGCGCAGCAGTTCTTCAAGCGCATCGGCGGCCGCGTGCTGGCGCAGGCCACGCACATGGGCGACGCGCCGGAGCTGACCGATATTCTCGGCACCGTCAAGGTGATGCTGGATGCCTACGAGGAAGGCGGCATCGACGAGCTGCACCTGGCCTACAACGGCTTCGTCAACACCATGACCCAGTCACCGGCCATCGCTCAGCTCATTCCGATCCAGGGTGCCGGCGACGAGGAACTGAAGCATCACTGGGATTACATCTACGAGCCGGACGCCAAGCCGGTGGTGGATGCGCTGATGATGCGTTACATCGAGTCGCTGGTATACCAGGGCATCGTCGAGAACGTCGCCTGCGAGCAGGCCGCCCGCATGGTCGCCATGAAGGCAGCGACCGACAACGCCGGCAATCTCATCGATGAGCTGCAGTTGGTGTACAACAAGGCCCGTCAGGCGGCGATCACCCAGGAGATATCGGAGATCGTCAGCGGCGCGGCGGCGGTATAGTGCGCAGATACAAGAGCCAGGATACAAGCCATTTCAGAGAAACGAGAGACAGGATACAGGAGCCGGGATACAGAAAAGCAGGCATGGCCAGCTTGTATCTTGCATCTTGTATCTGAATCCAAGAGGACAGCAACATGAGTTCGGGCAACATCGTTGAAATCATCGGTGCCGTTGTCGACGTGGAATTCCCGCGCGACTCGGTACCCAGAATCTACGACGCGCTTACCGTCGACGAAGCCGGCCTGACCCTGGAAGTCCAGCAGCAGCTGGGTGACGGCGTGGTACGGACCATCGCCATGGGTTCCACCGACGGCGTGCGCCGCGGACTGTCGGTGACCAACACCGGTGCGCCCATCTCGGTGCCGGTGGGCAAGGCCACCCTGGGCCGCGTCATGGACGTGTTGGGCACGCCGGTGGACGAGGCGGGTCCGGTCGAGGCCGAGGCGCGGCTGCCGATCCACCGCGCAGCACCGACTTATGCCGATCAGGCAGCCAGCGTGGAGATCCTGGAAACCGGCATCAAGGTCATCGACCTCATCATGCCCATCGCCAAGGGCGGCAAGGTCGGCCTGTTCGGCGGCGCCGGCGTGGGCAAGACCGTGACGCTGATGGAGCTGATCCGCAACATCGCCATCGAGCACTCCGGCTACTCGGTGTTCGCCGGTGTCGGCGAGCGTACCCGAGAGGGCAACGACTTCTACTACGAAATGAAGGAAGCCGGGGTTCTCGACAAGGTCGCGCTGGTCTACGGCCAGATGAACGAACCGCCGGGCAACCGCCTGCGCGTCGCGCTGACCGGCCTGACCATGGCCGAACACTTCCGCGACGAGGGCCGTGACGTACTGATGTTCATCGACAACATCTACCGTTACACCCTGGCCGGCACCGAAGTGTCCGCGCTGCTCGGCCGCATGCCCTCCGCGGTGGGTTACCAGCCGACCCTGGCCGAGGAAATGGGTGTGCTCCAGGAGCGCATCACCTCCACCAAGACCGGTTCCATCACCTCCTTCCAGGCGGTGTACGTGCCCGCGGACGACCTCACCGACCCGTCCCCGGCCACCACCTTCGCCCACCTGGACGCGACCCTCGTGCTGTCCCGCCAGGTTGCCGAGCTGGGCATCTATCCCGCGGTGGACCCGCTGGACTCCACCTCGCGGTTGCTGGATCCGCTGGTCATCGGCAACGAGCACTACGAGACTGCGCGCGCCGTGCAGGGCACCCTGCAGCGCTACAAGGAGCTGCGCGACATCATCGCCATCCTGGGCATGGACGAGCTGTCCGAAGAGGACAAGCTGATCGTGGGCCGTGCCCGTAAGATCCAGCGTTTCCTGTCCCAGCCCTTCTTCGTGGCCGAGACCTTCACCGGTGCACCGGGCAAGTACGTCTCCCTGAAGGACACCATCCGTGGCTTCCAGGGCATCGTCAACGGTGACTACGACAGTCTGCCGGAGCAGGCCTTCTACATGGTCGGCACCATCGAGGAAGCCGTGGAGAAGGCCAAGAGCCTGTAACGGCCGGGAACGACCAGGACACGGCTTCCCGACCGCTTGGGCCCAGGCCGCCCGGCGGCCGGGAAGCCAGCAGCTGAGTGTTTATACTATGGCTATGGAAATTCATGTCGACATCGTCAGCGCCGAGGGCCAGATCTTTTCCGGTCCGGCCACGATGGTGTTCGCGCCGGCGGAAATGGGCGAGCTCGGCATTGCGCCGCGCCATACCCAGTTGCTCACCCGGCTGGTGCCCGGCGAGGTTCGCATCCAGGACCAGCAGGGCAACGAGCAGAGTTTCTTCGTATCCGGCGGCATGCTGGAGGTTCAGCCGCACGTGGTCACGGTGCTGTCCGACACGGCCGTCCGCGCGGCCGATCTGGACGAGGCCGCCGCCCTGGAGGCCAAGAAACGGGCCGAGGACCTGCTGGCCAACCGTGAGGCGGAGATCGACTACGCCAAGGCACAGGCCGAGCTGGCCGAGGCCATCGCACAGCTGCGTGCCATCGAGAAGATGCGCAAGAAGGGCCGGGCCTGACGGGATCGGTCGCTTGCGTGATTCCGAGGGGGCGGCCTGTGGCTGCCCCCTTGTCCTTTCGGGTGGGGCAATGCAGCGGTCTGGAAAGAGCAAGAGCGCCACGGACCGCACGGAAGACACGGACGAATTCAGTACTGAAACCGTTGGAAGGCAAAACCTTGCAACGCCGGCAGGCGCCTTCCCGTCCCCGGCACACCCCGCGCCTCCGTGACCTCGGCGTCACGACCGATGCGCTGGTGCAACATGCGGGCTAAAGCAAGGCGATGTTCCGCCGCTGACAGGGGTGTTGCGGATTCCGGCGACGGTTGGCTGGACGCCATCCCCGCCGCTCGATTAGGCTGAGTGAATGGAACTGCATGTCGTGATCCTTGCCGCCGGGCAGGGAACAAGGATGAAATCGGACCTGCCCAAGGTGCTGCACCCGCTGGCCGGCCGGCCGCTGCTGGGACACGTCATAGAGGCCGCTCGCAAGCTGGATCCTGCCGCCATCCAGGTGGTGTATGGCCATGGCGGTGACCGGGTGCGGGCCGCGCTGTCCGACGCCGGCGTCGACTGGATCGAGCAGGCCGAGCAGCTCGGGACCGGCCACGCCGTCGCCCAGGCGCTGCCGGCCATCCCCGACGCCGCCAGGGTGCTGGTCCTCTACGGCGACGTGCCCCTGATCGCCCCGGCCACCCTGCGCCGCCTGGTGGAGGCCGCCGGCACCGATGGCCTGGGCCTGCTCACCGCCGAGCTGCCCGACCCCGCCGGCTACGGGCGCATCCTGCGCGATGGGCAAGGCACGGTCATCGGCATCGTCGAGCACAAGGATGCCAGTCCCGAGCAGCACGCGATCCGCGAGATCAACACCGGCTTCCTCGCCGTCGGTGCAGAGCGCCTGCGCGACTGGATCGCGCGGCTCGACAATCGCAATGCCCAGGGCGAGTACTACCTGACCGACATCATCGCCATGGCCGCCGCCGACCATGTGCCGGTGCGCGCGGTTCACCCCGACGCCCTGCACGAAATCCTCGGCGTCAACGACCGTCGCCAGCTCGCCGAGCTGGAACGCATCCACCAGCGCCTGCAGGCCGAGGCCCTGCTGCTGGCGGGTGTCAGTCTTGCCGATCCGATGCGCTTCGACCTGCGCGGCACCCTCGAACACGGCCGCGATGTCCGCATGGACGTCAATTGCATTCTGGAGGGCCGCGTCGTACTGGGCGACCGCGTGCGCATCGGCCCCGGCTGCCTGTTGCGCAACGTGGAGATCGCGGACGATGTCGAGATCCTGGCCAACTGCGTGATCGAGGACGCCGTCATCGGCGCCGGTTCGCGTATCGGCCCCTTTGCCCGCATCCGTCCCGAGACGCGGCTGGACCGCGAGGTGCACATCGGCAACTTCGTGGAGCTCAAGAAATCGGACATCGGTGCCGGCTCCAAGGTGAATCATCTCAGCTATATCGGCGATACCAGCATCGGGCGCGGCGTGAATGTCGGTGCCGGCACCATCACCTGCAACTACGACGGCGCGAACAAGCACCGCACCGTGATCGAGGACGAGGCCTTCATCGGTTCGGACACCCAGCTGGTGGCGCCGGTCACCGTGGGTCGCGGCGCGACGCTGGGGGCGGGCACCACCCTCACCCGTGACGCGCCGCCCGGCGAGCTGACCCTCAGCCGCAGTCCGCAGAAGACCATCAAGGGCTGGCAGCGGCCGGTGAAGAAGAAGTGAGGCGTGAGATGAAGGAATACAACCGGTCACCCGGCGGCCGGATGGACAAGACACAGCGTGGCCATCATGAAACCGTGACTGCGCGAAGCCCGTTGCCGGCAACCGCCTGCACCTGTCGGCAGGACGGGCCGCCAGCCCGCCCATGCAT
The DNA here is from genome assembly GCF_027000115.1 of Thiohalobacter sp. Taxonomy (NCBI): domain Bacteria; kingdom Pseudomonadati; phylum Pseudomonadota; class Gammaproteobacteria; order Thiohalobacterales; family Thiohalobacteraceae; genus Thiohalobacter; species Thiohalobacter sp. The sequence goes on from NZ_JALTON010000040.1 coordinate 63,452, forward strand.
CTCCGGACCAGGGAAGGCCTGATCCCATGTGCGGCATCGTCGGCGCCATTGCCCAACGCAACGTGGCCCCCATTCTCATGGAGGGCCTGCGACGGCTCGAGTATCGCGGCTACGATTCCGCCGGCATTGCCCTGCGCGACGCCGATGGCCGCATCCAGCGCATCCGCTCGGTGGGCAAGGTCGCCGAGCTGCAGGCGAGGCTGGACGCGGAACCCATCGAGGGTGAACTGGGCATCGCCCACACCCGCTGGGCCACCCACGGCATTCCCGCCGAACGCAATGCCCACCCGCACATGAGCGGCGAGTCGGTTGCCATCGTCCACAACGGCATCATCGAAAACCACGCCGAGCTGCGCGAGCGGCTGATCGGCGAGGGCTTCCGCTTTTCCTCGGAGACCGACACCGAGGTCATCGCCCATCTCCTGGCCAGCCTGCTGCGCCAGGAATCCGATCTGTTCGCCGCGGTGCAGAAGGCGCGCGAGGCCCTGGTCGGTGCCTATGCCCTGGCGGTGATCGCGCCCGGCGAGCCGGATCGCATGATCGTCGCCCGAGCCGGCAGCCCGCTGGTGGTTGGCCTCGGCGTGGGTGAGAATTTCATCGCCTCCGACGTGTTCGCCCTGTTGCCGGTCACCCAGCGCTTCCTGTTCCTGGAGGAGGGCGACATCGCCGAGGTGCGGCGCGATGGCGTGCAGGTGTTCGATGCGGCCGGCCGGCCGGTGGAACGCAGGGAAACCGAGTCCTCCCTGTCCGCCGCGCGTGCCGACAAGGGACCCTATGCCCATTACATGCTCAAGGAGATCTTCGAGCAGCCCGCGGTGATCGCCGAGACCCTGGAGGGCCGCATCCACAAGGGGCGGCTGCTGGAGGAGAGCTTCGGGCACGAGGCCAAGGCGCTGTTGGACCGCGCGCGCGGCGTGCACATCATTGCCTGCGGTACCAGCTATCATGCCGGCCTGGTGGCGCGCTACTGGCTGGAAGAGATCGGCATTCCCGCCAGTGTCGAGGTGGCCAGCGAGTATCGCTACCGCAAGGTGGTGGTGCCCGAGGACACCCTGTTCGTCACCATATCCCAGTCCGGGGAAACCGCCGATACCCTCGCCGCCCTGCGCGGCAGCCGTGCGCTGGGCTATCTCGGCAGCCTGGCCATCTGCAACGTGCCCGAGAGTTCACTGGTCCGCGAATCGGACGTTGCGCTGATGACCCGCGCCGGTCCCGAGATCGGTGTGGCCTCGACCAAGGCCTTCACCACCCAACTGGTCGCCCTGCGCCTGCTCACCCTGGCACTGGCGCGCCGCCGCGGCATGGACGCCGACCGCGAGCGCGAGTTGGTGGACGAACTGCACGCCCTGCCCCGGCAGGTGGAAGTGGTGCTCCAGCTCAACGATGCCATTGCCGACATGGCCCGCCATTTCGGCCACCGTCACAACGCCCTGTTCCTCGGCCGCGGCGCCTTCTACCCCATCGCCATGGAGGGCGCGCTCAAGCTCAAGGAGATCTCCTACATCCATGCCGAGGCCTACCCGGCCGGCGAGCTCAAGCACGGCCCGCTGGCGCTGGTCGACGAGACCATGCCCGTGGTCTGCGCCCTGCCCGACGACCCCCTGCTGGAAAAGGTACTGTCCAACCTGCAGGAGGTACGCGCCCGCGGTGGCGAGCTGTTCCTGTTCAGCGATCAGCGCGTGGACATCCCGCTCGACACCTGCCACAGCCTGACCCTGTCCGACATCTGCCTCGGCACCGCACCCATCGTCTACAGCGTGCCGCTGCAGCTGCTGGCCTATCACGTCGCCGTGCTCAAGGGCACCGACGTCGATCAGCCGAGAAACCTGGCCAAGTCGGTGACGGTCGAGTAGGCAACCCGCCCTCAGCTCAGGTCCACCGCGCTGGCCTTCAGGGTGTCCAGCGGAATCAGCTCCAGCGCCCGCCGGTGGGTGGCGCGCAGGAACACGCGCGGTGCCATCCCGGCCTCGTGGGCCTCCAGCCAGCGGGCGGCGCACAGGCACCAGCGGTCGCCGGGTTTGAGGCCGGGGAAACCGTATTCCGGCAGCGGCGTGCTGAGGTCGTTGCCGCGAAAGCGGGAGAATTCCAGGAACTCGCGGCTGACCTGCACGCAGACCGTATGCGAACCCAGATCCTGGTCGCCGGTGTTGCAGCAGCCGTCACGATAGAAGCCGGTCAGGGGACGTTCGCTGCAGCGCTCAAGGGGTTCGCCCAGTACGTTGATGGCAGGATGGGCATCGGGTGGTGCGGTCTGGTCCATGTTCCGGTCTCGGCTGGCAGGGGCAGGGAGGGCACTCCAGCCCGCACATTGTACCAGGGGCTGTGGATGATGGCGGATTTGCAGCCGGGCTCGGGGGCGCTCACTCAAGCCGTGGCCGTCGCTACGGCTTGAGTGAAGCCCCCCAAGCCGAGCGAAAACCCGCCCGGATGCAATATGCGGGCGAGGCCGGACTGGAGCGGGTATCAAGCAGATGCCGGCGCGAGCCGCTACACTGCCCATCAGGGAATCCGGCTGCGGGCCGGAGCGTCAGCCGGAAGGAACATGGACAGCGACTTCTATGCCGAGCTGCTTCGGGCTTACCTGGACAGCGCCAACGATGCCATCTTCGTGCTCTGCGACGAGCTGAAGTTCCTGGCCTGCAACCGACTGATGCAACAATGGCTTGGGCGTGACGAGGCCGAGCTGACGCGCCACAACCGGCGCCGGCCGATCACCGAGCTGCTGGGAGACAGGCAGGCCGCGGAACTGTTCCGTTCGGCGGTGAAGGCGGTCTTCGCCAGCGGCGCGCCCCGGCGTTTCGAATGCCGCATCCGTCCGCACCGGGGGGGTGAGCGCTGGGTCGAGTTCAACGTGACCCGGGTCGACGTGGAAAGCGGCGACATGGTGATGGTGGTCGCCCGCGATGTCAGCGAGCGGCGCGCACATCTGGCCAGGATCGAGCAGCAGGCGACCCACGATGCGCTCACCGGGCTGCCCAACCGGGTCTATCTGAACCGGTATCTGACACGGCAGGCGGAGAGCCCGCATGCGCTGCTGGTCATTGATCTGGATCGCTTCAAGGAGATCAACGCCGCCTACGGCCATGCCGCCGGTGACGAGCTGTTGCGGATCCTGACCACGAGACTGGAGGCAGCCGTAGACGCGGCCGGCTGGACGGCACGGGTCGGCGGCGACGAGTTCGTGGTGGTGTTGCCGGGCCAGACGCCGGAACAGGCGTGGGTCACGGCCGATCGCCTGCGGCATGTCTTGGCCGAGCCGGCCCAGATCGGGATCTGGCGGGTCCGGGTCGAGGTGACCCTGGGCCTGGCCTGCAGCCCGCAGCACGGGTCCTTGCGCCAGCTTCTGGTGCGCGCGGAGAGCGCGCTCTACCATGCCCGCGGCGAACATGCCCCGGCAGCCATGTACGAGGGTGCCTGGCATCGGGACGCGGTGCGCCAGGTGAAACTGCTGACGGCGCTCCACGAGGGCCTTGCCGCCGGCGAGATCGAGCCCTTCTATCAGCCCATCCTGCCCATGCGGGAAGCGGCCGCGCCGCGCGTCGAGGCCCTGGCCCGCTGGCGGCATCCGTCGCGCGGGCTGGTGTCGCCCGAGGCGTTCATCGGTCTGGCCGAGCAGTCCGGGCTGATCTGGCCGCTCACCCGCCGGGTCCTGGAGTGCGCGCTGTCCCAGTGCGCGCCGCTCCTGCGCGATGGCCGGATCGCGAGCCTGTCACTGAATCTTTCCCCACGCTGCCTGATCGAAACCTTGCCGGAAAGTCTGGATGCGGCGCTGACCCTGCATGGCCTGCCGCCGTCGGCACTGATTCTGGAGCTGACCGAGAGCGCGGCCATGGCGCATTCGCCCCGGGAGGCCCGGGTTCTGGATACGCTGGCGCAGATGGGCGTGCGGCTGGCGATCGATGACTTCGGTACCGGCCATTCCTCGCTGATCAAGCTCAAGCAGCTGCCGCTGTCGGAACTCAAGATCGACCGGTCCTTCGTGCACGACTGCACCCGCAATCCGGAGGATGCGGTCATCGTCGAGACCTCGGTGCGGCTGGCGCACAGCCTGGCGCTGGACGTGGTCGCCGAAGGCATCGAGGATGCCGACACCTGGGCGTGCCTCAGGGAACTGGGTTGCGATTTCGGGCAGGGTTTCCTGATGGCGGAGCCCATGCCGCTGGCGGCGCTGGAGGACTGGCTGGCTGGCGCGCGGGGGCGCAGGCGCCGCGGCCGGGACGACTGACTGGCAGCCTGACCGCACCGCGCCGGGACGGTTTCTGGGTGGGTGGCGGTCAACGGGTTCTTGCAGCCCACAATCTCCCATTGTTTTGGCATCTCACAGAGTAATTTCCCACTTCAATACATAAGACTCCCCGTTTTATGGGGACAATATTGCCTTTGCCCTGCATATCTCCGAAAATTTCGAGCTCTCACCTTGGCGGCGCCGACACGCCGCATGTTTTTCTTAAATTGGAACATTTGTGGTGGAATGAATCATAAATCTGCCTTGATACTTATAATTTGTGGTGAATATTATCTTTATTGGTTGGGATGATGGCCATTTTGTGGCAACTTGGGTGATTCCGCCCCGGCCCGGCATTTAACCTGCTGATCTCCAAGGCAAATGGACCTGAACGCCGGGAAATGGTATTGTGCAAAACCTTCACGGCACGCACCCCCGCTTCCCCAGGCTCAGGAGTCGAGATGCAGACCGCCCGCCCGGCACCCCGACCGGATGATGCCGCCGACCGTGTCGCCGTCATCGAACGGCTCAGGGTGGTGTACCGCGCCATGCAGGCGCACTCGCGCTGGGTGGAACGGCAATGCGGCGTCAGCGCCGCGCAGTTGTGGTTGCTGGCGGCGCTCGATCGCGACGGGGGCATGCAGGTGGGCGCCCTCTCGCGCGCCCTGTCCCTGCATCGCTCCACCACCAGTAATCTGCTCGACAAGCTCGAGCGCAAGGGGCTGGTGAGGCGCCGTCGAGACGGCGCGGATCAGCGGGTGGTCCGGGTCGAGCTGACACCGGCCGGCCGTGATCTGGTGGCGCGTGCACCCGGTCCGACGCAAGGTGTGATCCACGATGCGCTCGGACACCTCAGTGCCCATGAGCTGGCGGCGCTGACCGCCGGGCTGGAGGCGCTGGTCGCAGCCATGAGCTGCCATGCCGCCGAGGTTCCGCGGCAGCCGGGCATCGCCACGAGCGATGTGCCGATTCCTTCACCGATGGGAGAAATCACGTGAGCAAGGAAAAGATGTTCTACTGCATTCCGCAACAGGCCTACATGCGCACCGACAACTGTCAGAAGCTGCGCAAGCGGCCCACCGGCAAGGTGCCTGCCGGTGCCCAGCCGCGGCTGCGGGCCTGCGAGACCTGCACCATGTACCCGCTGGTGGATACCGGCAAGGTACCCACCGTCACTCTTGCGGCCTATCTCGGCGGCACCCGCCCCGAGGTCGCCAACCTCAAGTCGGCCAGCCTGCGCAAGGTGATCGAGAAGCACCTGGAGCGCGAGGCAGGCTGAGGCAGGTTGCCCGCCGGAGGGAGAAACCATGCGTGACAACGTACAGCGCAAGCCCCGGGCCGGGGAAGTGCCGGCCACTGAACGGTTCGAGGTATTCACCGAGCGCCAGTTCGACCGTATCGCCGAGCTGGAACGGCTGCCCGAGGCCCAACGCTTCGCCATGCGGGTGGTGGCCAATGTGCTGCCGTTCCGCGTCAATCGCTATGTCATCGAGTCGCTGATCGACTGGGAGCGCGTGCCCGACGACCCGATCTTCCAGCTGGTGTTCCCGCAGCCGGGGATGCTGTCCGAAGCGGACTTCACGCGCATGGCCGATGCGCTGAAGGCGGGCCTCCCCCGTGACCGGATTCGCGCCATTGCCCGCGAGATCCAGGCCGGCCTCAATCCGCATCCGGCCGGCCAGCAGGTGCTCAACGTGCCCCGCCTGAACGGCGAGCCGCTGCCGGGCCTGCAGCACAAGTACAGGGAAACGGTGCTCTTTTTCCCCAGCCAGGGGCAGGTCTGCCATTCCTACTGCACCTTCTGCTTCCGCTGGGCACAGTTCGTCGGCGACAAGTCGCTGCGCTTTGCCAGCAACGAGGCCGAGTCCCTGCACGCCTACCTGCGCGCCCACCCTGCGGTCACCGACCTGCTGGTCACCGGCGGCGATCCCATGGTGATGAAGACGGTGCATCTCGCCGAGTATCTCGAGGGTCTGCTCCAGCCCGGGCTGGAACACGTGCAGAGCATCCGCATCGGTACCAAGTCGCTGACCTTCTGGCCGCAGCGCTATGTCAGCGACCCGGATGCCGACGACCTGCTGCGCCTGCTGGAGCGCCTGGTCCAGGCCGGCCGTCAGGTGGCGATCATGGCCCACTTCAACCACTGGCGGGAGATGGACACCGACATCTGTCGCGAGGCCATCCGCCGCATCCGCGCCACCGGTGCGGTGATCCGGACCCAGGCACCGCTGATCCGGCATATCAACGACGACGCCGGGGTCTGGGCGCGCATGTGGCGTACCCAGGTGGGCCTGGGCCTGGTGCCCTACTACATGTTCGTGGAGCGGGATACCGGCGCCCGCCAGTACTTCGAGGTGCCGCTGGCGCGCGCCTGGCAGATCTACCGTCAGGCCATGCAGCAGGTGTCCGGCCTGGCCCGCACTGCACGCGGACCCAGCATGAGTGCCGGACCGGGCAAGGTGGAGATCCAGGGCGTTGCCGAGATCCAGGGCGAAAAGGTGTTCGTGCTGCGCTTCGTGCAGGGGCGCAATCCGGACTGGGTGCAGCGGCCCTTCTTCGCCCGCTTCGATCCCGAGGCCACCTGGCTTGACCAGTTGCAGCCGGCCTTCGGCGAACAGGCGTTCTTTTTCGAGGACGAGTACCGCCGCATGCAGGAGGCGGCCCTGGGGCGCTGATCCTCCCGCGGCAAAGGAGAGTGCATGGCGCGGGACGCGCAGCTTGCACGACCACTGATCTTCGGCGAGGTTCTGTTCGACTGCTTCGAGGACGGGACCGAGGTGCTGGGCGGCGCGCCCTTCAACGTCGCCTGGCACCTGGCCGGTTTCGGACTGGACCCGCTGTTCGTCAGCCGCGTCGGCCGCGACCCGCAGGGCGCGGCGGTGCGCCAGCGCATGGCCGACTGGGGCCTGCGCACCGAAGGCCTGCAGTTGGACGACCGCCATCCCACTGGTCGGGTGGAGATCCGCATGCTGGCCGACGGCGGCCACCGTTTCGAGATCCTCGCCGACCAGGCCTACGACCACATCGATCCCGCGCCGGTCACGGCACTGCTGGAGCGCCTCCCCGCAGATCTCCTCTATCACGGCAGTCTGGCCGTGCGTGCGCCGGCTTCGGCGGCGGCGCTGGCCGCGCTGCGCGCGCGCGGGCTGCCGCGCTTCGTCGACATCAACCTGCGCGCGCCCTGGTGGCAGCCGGAGCCGGTGCGCGAGCTCATGGCCGGCGCGCGCTGGCTGAAACTCAACGACGAGGAGCTGGATCTGCTGCAGCCCGGCGAGGCCGGGCCCGGAGCGCGTGCGCGTGCGCTGCGCGAAGCCAACGGCCATGACTGGCTGATCCTGACCCGCGGTGCCGCTGGCGCGACCCTCTACACCGCCGACGGCGAGTTCTCCGGCACGCCACCCTGGGTCGAGGTGGTGGATACGGTGGGCGCGGGCGACGCCTTCGCCGCCGTCTGCCTGCTCGGCCTGATCGAGGGCTGGCCGGCGGCGCGCACGCTCGAGCGCGCACTGGCATTCGCCGCCCGCATCTGTGGCCAGCGCGGCGCCACCGCGCCCGACCGCGCGCTCTATGCGTCGCTGCGCGAGCGCTGGCAGTCATGAGCGGGCAGGAAGGCCGTTACATTATTCTGATCAGCGTCCATGGCCTGATCCGCTGCCAGGACCTGGAACTCGGCCGCGATGCCGACACCGGCGGCCAGACCAAGTATGTCGTGGAACTGGCACGGGCGCTGGCCCGGCATCCGGACGTTTGGCGCGTGGACCTGCTCACCCGGCAGGTGATCGATCCCAAGGTGTCCGACGACTATGCCGAGCGCCTGGAGCCGCTGGACGACGGCGCCTTCATCGTCCGTCTCCCTGCCGGTCCCCGCCGCTACCTGCGCAAGGAAGTGCTCTGGCCCTATCTGGACAGTTTCACCGATGCCGCCCTGCAGCACATCCGGCGCATTGGCCGCCTGCCCGACGTGGTGCACAGCCACTACGCCGATGCCGGCTACGTTGCCGCACGCCTTACCGCCCTGCTGGGGGTGCCCATGGTGCACACCGGCCATTCGCTGGGACGGGTCAAGCAGGCGCGCCTGCGCGAGAAGGGGCTGAGCGATGCCAGCATCGAGTCCCAGTACAACATGAGCCAGCGCATCGAGGCCGAGGAGGTGGCGCTGGACAACGCCCAGATGGTGGTGGCCAGCACGCATCAGGAGGTCGAGGCGCAGTACGCCCAGTACGACAACTACCAGCCGAAGCGCATGCGGGTGATCCCGCCCGGCACCGATCTGGAACGCTTCCACCCGCCGCGCCGGGGTGAGCCCTGGCCGCCGGTGTTCGACGAACTCAAGCGCTTCCTGCGGGCGCCGAAGCAGCCCATGATCCTCGCCCTGTCGCGGCCGGACGAGCGCAAGAACATCCACAGCCTGGTCGAGGCCTTCGGCCAACGGCCCGGCCTGCGCGAGCGGGCCAACCTGGTCATCGTCGCCGGCAACCGTGACGACATCGCCGAGCTGGAACGCGGGCCGCGCCAGGTGCTCACCCAGTTGCTGCTGCAGATCGACCGCCTCGATCTCTATGGCGATGTGGCCCTGCCCAAGCACCATGCGCCGGAGGATGTGCCCGACTTCTATCGCCTGGCCAAGCGTCTGCGTGGCCTGTTCGTCAATCCCGCGCTGACCGAGCCCTTCGGCCTGACGCTGATCGAGGCCGCTGCCAGCGGCGTGCCCATCCTCGCCACCCGCGACGGCGGGCCGCGGGACATCCTCCGTCACTGCCGCAACGGCCGGCTGGTGGACCCGCTGGACGTGGCCGCCATCGGCCGGCATCTCGAGGAGATGCTGTCCGATCGCAGGCAGTGGACGCGCTGGTCGCGCAACGGCGTGCGCGGGGCACGGGCGCACTATTCCTGGTCGGCCCATGTCGAGCGCTACATGAAGGAGCTGGCACGCATCTGGAAGGCAGAGCGTCCCCGCGAAACGCTGTTTGTTTCTTCCCGCAGCCGAATGCCCACCATTGATCGCCTGCTGGTCAGCGCGCTGGACAACACCCTGGTGGGTGACGACGAGGCCACCCGCGAACTGATCGAGCGCCTGCGTGCCGCCGGCGATCATGTCGGCTTCGGCATTGCCACCGGCCGCACCCTGGACAGTGCCCGCCGCCTGATTCGCAGACATGGACTGCCCACACCCGATCTCATTATTTCCTCGGTCGGTTCCGAGATCCACTACGGTCACGCCATGGTCCAGGACGATTCCTGGCAGCGCCACATCGACTTTCGCTGGGAGCGGGAGCGCCTGCGCGAGACCCTGCGCCAGTTCCGCGGCCTGCGCCTGCAACCGAAGATCGAGCAGCACCGTTTCAAGCTGAGCTATTTCTACGACCCCGACAAGGCACCGTCACTGCGCGAGCTGGTGCGCCACCTGCGCCAGCAGGATCTGCACGCCAATGTCAGCCTGTCGCGCAACATGTTCCTGGACCTGCTCCCCATCCGTGCCTCCAAGGGCCTGGCGCTGCGCCACGTCTGCGTGCGCTGGGGGCTGGAGCCGGAGAAGGTGCTGGTGGCCGGAAGCTGCGGCAACGACGAGGAGGTGCTGCGCGGCAACACCCTGGGGGTGGTGGTGGCCAACCATGGCCCCGAGCTCGAACGCCTGCGTGGAAAACCGCGCATATTTTTTGCAGGGCATGAGCACGCCCGTGGCATTCTTGACGGCATCGACTACTACGATTTCCTGGGCGACATCCGCATCCCGGACGAAACCCTGATGGAGGCCTGATGCAAGCGCTGGACGATTTTCTGGTCGAACACCCGGATCAGCTCTACCTGCTGCTCAGGCACTATGTGAGCCTGGAGCGGCCGTTCCTGCTCCATTCCGATCTGTGGGACGAGTTCCAGCGCTTCTGTGCCGACGCCGGCAATGGCGGGGTGTGCAATTCGGCCCTGTCCGAAACCATCGCCGTGGCCCAGGAGGCGGTGATCGAGGCCCCCTGGGTGTACATGGCCATCCGGCCGCGCATCGCGCGCTGGGAGTATCTGCGCTTCAATCTGGACGCCGCCTGCCACGATCGGGTGGAGGTTTCCGAATTTCTGGCCTTCAAGGAACGCCAGGTGTTGCCGCCCGGGGCGCGCGAGGCGTGGGTGCTGGAGGTCGATCTGGGACCCTTCAACCGGGAGTTCCCGCAGCTGCAGGAATCGCGTTCCATCGGTCGGGGCGTGGAGTTTCTCAACCGCCGCCTGTCCAGCCAGTTGTTCGACCAGCTCGGCAAGGGCGATCGCCGGTTGCTGGAGTTCCTGCGCGTGCACCAGTGCAACGGCATGCAGCTGATGCTCAACCAACACATCACTGATGTCGCCGGGCTGCGGCAGGCACTGCGTCGGGCCGAGGATTATCTGGCCACGCAGCCGCCGGAGGCGGGCTGGCAGCAGGTCGGTCACCGCATGCAGGCGCTGGGCTTCGAAACCGGCTGGGGGCGCACGGTGGCGCGCATGCGCGACACCCTGCATCTGCTGTCGGACATCCTCGAGGCCCCGGAACCACAGAATCTGGAGCGGTTCCTCAGCCGCATTCCGATGATCTTCAATCTTGCCATCCTGTCACCGCACGGTTTCTTCGGTCAGGCCAACGTCCTCGGCCTGCCGGATACGGGCGGGCAGGTGGTCTATATCCTCGACCAGGTGCGAGCGCTGGAAAAGGAGATGCGTCGGCGGCTGAATGAACAGGGGCTGGACATCGAGCCGCAGATCATCGTCATCACCCGCCTGATCCCCGAGGCGCGTGGCACCAGCTGCGACCAGCACATTGAGCACATCATGGGCACCCAGAATGCCCGCATCCTGCGTGTCCCCTTCCGCGAGGCAGGCGGGGAGGTGGTGCCGCACTGGATCTCCCGCTTCGAGATCTGGCCCTATCTGGAGCGCTTTGCCGACGATGCCGAGCGCGAGCTGCTGGCCGAGCTGGGCGGCCGCCCCGATCTCATCGTCGGCAACTATTCGGACGGCAATCTCGTCGCCACCCTGATGGCGCAACGGTTGCACGTGACCCAGTGCAACATTGCCCATGCCCTGGAAAAGACCAAGTACCTCTACTCCGACCTGTACTGGAAGGACAACGACCCGGAATATCACTTCAGCGCCCAGTTCACGGCCGACCTCATCGCCATGAATGCGGCCGACTTCATCATTACCAGCACCTATCAGGAGATCGCCGGCGATCGCAGCAGCGTCGGGCAGTACGAGTCCTATGGCAGCTACACCATGCCGGGACTGTACCGGGTGGTGAACGGCATCGACATCTTCGATCCCAAGTTCAACATCGTCTCGCCCGGCGCCGACCCCGAGGTCTACTTCCCCTACACGGAAACGGAGCGCCGCCTGAGCGCACTGCATCCCGAGATCGAGGAGCTGATCCATGGCGCGCCCTGCGACGCGGCCCGCGGCGCGCTCACCGATCGCGACAAGCCGCTGCTGTTCTCCATGGCGCGTCTGGATCACATCAAGAACATCACCGGCCTGGTCGAATGGTTCGCCAACAGCCCACGCCTGCGCGAGGCGACAAATCTGCTGGTGATCGCCGGCCATGTCGATGTCGCCCGCTCCGACGACCGCGAGGAGCAGGAACAGATCCGGCGCATGCACGCGCTGATGGACGGATACGGCCTGGACGGGGAGATGCGCTGGCTGGGCATACACCTGGACAAGCGGCTGGCCGGCGAGCTGTACCGCTACATCGCCGATCGCCGGGGTGCCTTCGTGCAGCCGGCCCTGTTCGAGGCCTTCGGCCTGACCGTGATCGAGGCCATGAGTTCGGGACTGCCGACCTTTGCCACCCGCTACGGTGGCCCGCTGGAGATCATCGAGGACGGTATTTCCGGTTTTCACATCGATCCCAACCATGGCGAGGAGGCGGCCGAGCGCATGGCCGGCTTCTTCGAACGCGCCGCGCGCGAACCCGACTACTGGGAGCAGATCTCGCGCGGCGCGCTGGAGCGGGTACAGGCGCGCTATACCTGGAAGCTCTATGCCGAGCGCATGATGACCCTGTCGCGCATCTACGGTTTCTGGAAATATGTCACCAACCTGGAACGCGACGAGACCCGACGCTATCTGGAGATGTTCTACGGCCTGCAGTTCCGGCCGCTGGCGCGCGCCATGCTGCCCGACGCGCCGGAGCCATCATGAGTCCTCCGCGGCCGGACGAGGATGGGTGAAGCCGTGCAGCCTGCCTACTATGGTATCCGCCGCTTCTGCCCCTACCAGGGCGTGATCCAGGTGGTCGACGTGGGCGCGGCGCGGGCCTATTCGGTGGACGGTCGCCACTGGCAGGTGCGCATCCAGTCCGGGGCCGGGCGTTCCCGCTGGGCACCGGGGCGGGTGGACGAGCAGGCGGCGGTCGAGTGTCATGCGGAGGGGGCCGATGCCCTGATGCAGGCCCTGAATCATCGTCCCGGGATCCCGTTCCCTCTGGCCGATCGCTTCGAGCTCTGGCTGCTGCGCCGGGAAACGCGACTGCCGCTGGCCCTCGTCAAGACCCGCCTGCGGCTGGAGGACGCCGGCGAGGTGACCGATCCCGCGTGGCAGCCCTTCCTGATGTCACGCAGCGGTTTCCGCTGTCAGGCCCTGGAGGCGAGCCGTCCCGGGGCGCGCGTGCGCGCGCAGGACGTGCTGGAGCGACAGGTCAACCTCGCCGCCCGGCCGCTGCCGGTGCTGCAGTGGTTCGAGCGCCTGCCCGATGGCGGCGGCATCGGTCATGGCGGACTGCGCGTGGACGGAACCCTCGCCGGCCGTCACCTGCCTGCCGAGGCCTTCCCGGAATTGCTGGTGGATCAGGCCTGGGCGGACCCGCTGGAGCGCGCCCTGGTCGAGGACTATCACGCCTGGAACGCGCCGCTGCTGCTGGCGCACCAGAACCTTTCGCCGGCCACCCGTGGCTGGCTGGAGGTACAGGCACGCCGGCGTCCGGACGTGCTGCTGAGCCACTACCCCATGTACCCGGAAGTCCTGGACGAGTCCGCCATGCAGGTGGCGCTGGTCTCGGGCAAGCTGATGCAGAGCCAGTGATGCAGGCAGCGGTGGCAGCCCTGGAGGCGCAACTCGCGGTACAGGGCAGGGAATTCCTGATCGACGACTGGCCCGGCCCCGGCGAGGCGCGCATCCGTTTCCTCGGCCGGTTCCAGGGCCAGCCGGTGGTGTGGAAGGCCAGGCTGTGCGCGCTGGCAGCGGATGATGCCGGCCCACAGTACCTCGACATCGGCCCGGCCGAGGCTGACGGTGTGCCGCTGGAGATCGGGCTCGCGATTCCTGTCATCGACGAGGCCGCGATGCGCAAGACCGTGATCATGGTGCGCAACTACCGTCGCCTGCGTCCCGGCCGCCACGAATTCGCCGGGCCGCGCAAGCCGCCATCCTGCTAAGATTGGAAGCGACACCTCTCGGCAACGGAGCCTGCCCATGTCACAGCTGATCAGTCTTTCCCGTGCCGCGCGCCTCGTCGGCGTGCGCCGGGCGACGCTGCAGAAGCAGATTCGCGAAGGCAAGCTGCAGACCTTCGAGGGCGAACTGGATCTGAGCGAGCTGCTGCGGCTCTACCCGCAGACCGATCTCGACCGTGGCGGCATGATCGAGCGTGCCGACCGCATCATCGAGCAGGCACGGGGCAAGGCCTCCTTCAATCGTCGTGCCGGCCTGCCGGACGCCGAGGTTTTGGCCGCGCGGCTCACCGAGCTCAGTCACGAGCTGGCCACCGCGCGGGCGCGGCTCAACCGCTACGGCAAGCTGGTCGGGCAGTTGCGGGAGCGTCTGGAGAACCTGGCCGAGTCCGAGGAGGATCCCGCCCTGCGCGAGTTGCTGCGCTGGCTGGTCGAGCAGGAACGGGAGGCCGCGCAGGCCGTCAGCGCCCACGAGGAACTGGTCGCCAGCGATACCTTCATGCGCCTCATCGCCGCGCGCATCGTGCTGCATCCCTCCGGCCACGACTTCTTCGTGGAGGGCAGCGATACCCTGCTGGAGTCGGCGCTGCGTGCCGGGCTCAATCCCCACTACGGTTGTACCGACGGCAGTTGCGGCCGCTGCAAGGCGCGTGTGGTGCAGGGCGAGGTCAAGCGGGTGCGCGATTTTCCGGAGTGCCTGAGTGACGAGGATGTTACCGAGGGCTACTTTACCCTGTGCAGCCACACCGCGGTCACCGACGCCGTGCTGCAGGCCGAGGAGGTGCGCCGCCCGGAGCAGGTGCCGCAGCAGCGGCTGACGGCGGCAGTGCGCCGGGTCGAGGCGCTGGAGGAGGACATGCGCGGCCTCTATCTCACCCCGGTGACGCCGGCGCGGCTGCAGTTTCTGGCCGGCCAGTCGGTGGTGCTGGACATCGCTGGCGAAACCGCCAGCTTTCCGGTCGCCAGCTGTCCCTGTGACGCCACCCAGATCGAGATCCATGTGCCGCGTGGCGACGATACCGTTTCGCAGCGCGTGTTTCGCGGCCTGGATGTGGGCGACGAGGTCGGGCTGGCGGGTCCGCACGGCAGTTTCGTGCTCAACACGGACTCCCACCATTCGCTGATCTTCATCGCCTGGCACCGCAACTTCGCGGCGCTCAAGAGCCTGGTCGAGCAGGCGGTCGCCCTGGACGCGTCCGAGGAGATCTGGCTCTACTGGCTGGTGCCCGGTACCGCCAAACCCTACCAGCACAACCTGTGCCGGGCCTGGGAGGATGCGCTGGACAATGTGCGCTATCGGCGTATCCCCACCGACGAGATCGCCTTTACCCGTCCGGATTCCGAGGACGGCCGCCATGCCCTGATCGATGCCCTGGCGCGGATGGCCGAGGAACATTACCGGGTGCGCACGCACGACTTCTATATTGATGCCCCGCATGGCATCGCGCGCCACGTCAAGCGCTACCTGATCGCGCGCGGCGTGCCCGAGGCCCAGATCCGCACCCGCGAATGAGGCGGCAGCCTGGAGCGTCACGCCGCCGATCGGGTATACTGGCTGTATATCCATACAGCCCTGTTCCATGGACATCTCCCACATCATCGATCCCCTGAACGATGCCCAGCGCGAGGCGGTGACGGCGCCGGCCGGGCACGTGCTGGTGCTGGCCGGGGCGGGCAGTGGCAAGACCCGGGTGCTGGTGCACCGCATTGCCTGGCTGGTGCAGGTGGAACAGGTGTCGCCCTTCGGCATCCTGGCGGTGACCTTCACCAACAAGGCCGCGCGCGAGATGCGCGGGCGTACCGAGCAGTTGCTGGGCGTGCCGGTGGGCGGCATGTGGGTGGGTACCTTCCACGGCCTGGCGCACCGGCTGCTGCGTGCGCACTGGCAGGAGGCGGGGCTGCCGGAGACCTTCCAGATCCTCGATTCGGACGATCAGCTGCGGGTGATCAAGCGGGTGATGCGGGGGCTGGATCTGGACGAGTCACGCTGGCCGCCGCGCCAGATCCAGTGGTTCATCAACGGGCGCAAGGACGAGGGCCTGCGGCCGCAGCACATCGAGCACCAGGGCGATCCCTATCTGCGCACCCAGGTCGAGATCTACCAGGCCTACGAGGACCTGTGCCGGCGCTCCGGCCTGGTCGATTTCGCCGAGATCCTGCTGCGCGCCCACGAGCTCTGGCTGGAGCGGCCGCGGATCCTCGAACACTACCGCGCCCGTTTCCGCCATATCCTGGTCGACGAGTTCCAGGACACCAACAGCATCCAGTACGCCTGGCTGCGGCTGCTGGCCGGGGACAGCGGCCGGGTGTTCGCGGTCGGCGACGACGACCAGTCCATCTACGGCTGGCGCGGCGCCCGCATCGAGAACATCCATCGTTTCAGCCAGGATTTCGGCGATACCCGCCTGCTGCGCCTGGAGCAGAACTACCGCTCCACCGGCACCATCCTCGCGGCTGCCAATGCGCTGATCGCCAACAACCAGGGCCGGCTCGGCAAGAATCTCTGGACCGACGGCGAGCAGGGCTCGCCCATCGAGGTCTACAACGCCTTCAACGAGTACGACGAGGCACGGTTCGTGATCGAGGGCATCGAGGCCGCCATCGAGGAGGGCCGGACCCGCGCCGACATCGCCATCCTCTACCGGTCCAATGCCCAGTCGCGCCTGTTCGAGGAACAGCTCATGCAGCGCGGCATTCCCTATCGCGTCTATGGCGGCCTGCGCTTCTTCGAGCGTGCCGAGATCAAGGACACGCTGGGCTATCTGCGTCTGGCTGCCAACCGCGACGACGACGCTGCCTTCGAGCGGGTAGTCAACCAGCCGCCGCGCGGTATCGGCGAGCGTACCCTGGCCATGGTGCGCGACACGGCGCGCCTGCGCGGTATCTCCCTGTGGCGGGCGGCCGAGGCCGTGGTCGCCGAGGGCCTGCTGCCGGCCCGCGCCTGCAACGCGCTGCGCGCCTTCATGACGCTGATCGAGGAACAGGCGGACGGCCTGCAGGCGCTGCCGCTGGAGGCGCAGGTGCAGCAGGTCATCGACGCCGCGCGGCTGGTGGATCACTTCCGCAAGGAAAAGGGGGAGCGCGGCCAGGCCCGCATCGAGAACCTCGAGGAACTGGTCAATGCCGCGCGCCAGTTCGAGCTGCCCGAGGACGAGGCCGAACGGGGTCCGCTGGCCGCCTTCCTGGCCCATGCCGCGCTGGAGGCCGGAGAGGGGCAGGCGGACGCCTGGGAGGACTGTGTGCAGCTGATGACGCTGCACTCGGCCAAGGGGCTGGAATTCCCGGTGGTATATCTGGTCGGCATGGAGGAGGGGCTGTTCCCGCACCAGATGTCGGTGGAGGAGCCCGGGCGGCTGGAGGAGGAGCGCCGGCTCTGCTATGTCGGCATGACCCGTGCCCGCGAACGGCTGGTGATGAGCTGGGCCGAGCGCCGCCGCCTGCATGGCCAGGAGAACTACGCCTTGCCCTCGCGCTTCCTGCGCGAGATCCCGAGCGAGCTGGTGCAGGAGGTGCGGCCGCAGATCCAGGTCAGCCGGCCGCTGTACGGATCGGGCGCGCCGGTAGCGGCGCCTGCGCTGGCCGACGCCGATCCGCAGGCCCTTCAGCTCGGCCAGCAGGTACGGCATCCGAAGTTCGGCGAGGGCGTGGTGCTCAACTACGAGGGCAGCGGCGCGCATGCCCGCGTGCAGGTGAACTTCCGGGAGGCCGGCGCCAAGTGGCTGGTAGTGGCCTACGCCAACCTCGAAGCGCTTTGAACTCGCGCTGGCGTGTTATCGCGCGACCAGGGGCGCTACACGTAAGTCATGGCGACGGCTGGCCTCGTCACCCCCAACGAGCCAACAGATTGTGATCGTTCTCCCCGGTTGCGGCCATTTGTTCGAGGCATTCCAGGACCTCCATGCTGGCCTCTTCCATGGCGCGGAGGGCTTCAAGGGCGCCACGGATGTCGCCGTCGTTGTAACGCTTCAGGGCCTCGACGCCATTGTGATGAACCGCCTCGTGGGGCGCTTCCATCTCGCGGTAGCCGGCGAGCTGCGAGAAGCACTCACGTCCCTCGCCCTCGTAGTACCACTTGCCCAGACGGCACTGATGATGGGAGGCGAACTCCTCCACCGGCTTGCTGGAGATGCCCATGAGTATCTGATAGATCTCGAACTTGTAGCGCAGGTGGTCGGTCTTGGCCAGTTCCACGAAGCTGCGCAATGCACCGGCGGAAATGGCGCCTTCCATGCGCCTGGACAGAGAGAGGCTGGTGTTCATGGCGTTGCCGGCCTCTGTGCCGATCTGCCCCAGTTCCTCGCTGTCTCGCGCCATCTGTTCCATCTGTTCCCGAGCCTTGCCGGTTTCCTCCTGGATGCGGGCGACCTCCTCGGCGATTTCCTTGGTGGCGGTACCGGTACGTCGTGACAGGTTGCGGACCTCGTCGGCGACCACGGCAAAACCGCGACCGTGCTCGCCGGCGCGCGCTGCCTCGATGGCCGCGTTCAGGGCCAGCAGATTGGTCTGGTCGGAGATCTCGTTGATCAGGGAAACGATATTGCCGATGGCGGCAGCGCGGGCATTCAGACTTTCCACCATCTGTGCGGCATCATTGGTGGTGTCTATGACCTTGCCGAGGCTCGAAGTCATGCGCTGGGTGCTCTCGCGCGCCTTCACAGAGGCATTGGCGGCCTCGATGGCCGTGCCCTTTTCGTCCCTGAGCGATCCGGCCATGCTCGCCAGCGTCGACTGCAGGGCGACGATCGATTCGCCGAAATGGCGGAAGTTGCGGAACAGGCCGTCTGCCAGTTCGTGCCGGCTCGCACGTTGTGCCAGTTCGGCTTCCAGGTCGGAACAGGTCTGCTCCAGACGCGCCATTTCTTGGCGAGCGGCCTCGAGTTCCTGTCTCAGCCGCTCGTTTTCCTTGCGTGATTCTTCGAGTTGTTCGCGGCAACCGCCAAAAAGACCGGGAAATGCCATGGTTTTCTCCGTAACAGGGTGCTGGGTTACAGCCGGGATAACGGCGGGATACCGGAATATCTTTAAGCCACTATTGGGCCAAGACGGGAACCGGCGGCGGGTAAGCCGTGAGGCCACAGGGCAATGAAGCGGCTTCCGGTCCCGTCTGACGGCGCCCGCTTCCCGACACAATAAGGCAATATGCGGGCCAGGAACTGTCTCAGGCCTTGAGGGGGTGTACCGATGCCAGTGCGGGCTGGGCCAGGCTGAGCAGCCGGTCGCGCGGCTTGCCGATGAAGTTGCCCTGGGCGTAGTCCACGCCATATTCCCGCAGCAGCTTGAGGATGGCCTCGGACTCCACGTATTCCGCGATGGTCACCTTGCCCAGGGCGTGGGCGACCTGGTTCATGGATTGCACCATGGCCTGGTCCACGCTGGCCTGGGCCATGCCCTGCACGAAGGAGCCGTCGATCTTCAGCTTGTCCACCGGCAGGTGCTTGAGATAGCTGAAGGAGCTGAAACCCGAGCCGAAGTCGTCGAGCGCGAACTGGCAGCCGATGTCCTTGAGTTCGCCGATGAAGCGCTCGGCGGCGCCGAGGTTGGCGATGGCCGCGGTCTCGGTGATCTCGAAGGTGAGCCAGGCCGGGTCCAGCCCGGTTTCGCGCAGCAGCCCCTGGATCATGGGCAGCAGTTCGGCATCCTCGAAGGCACGCCCGGAAAGATTGATGGAGAAGCGCACAGCGCTGCCCTGCTCGCGCAGGCCGGCGAGCTGGTGCATGGCGCGGGCGACGATCCAGCGGTCCACGCTGTGGATCAGGCCGAAGCGTTCCGCCGCCGGCATGAAGCCGCCGGGCAGGATCACGTCGCCGTCGTCGCAGAGCATGCGCACCAGCACCTCGTAGTCACTGACCTCGCCGGTCTCGACGCTGGCGATGGGCTGGTACACCAGCTGGAAGCGGTCGTGCTCCAGCATCTCGCGGACCCGTGCCGCCCAGCCCATGTCCTCGGCCATGCCGGCCTTGTCCTTGTCCGCCGGGTTGTACAGGTGGACCCGGTTGCGGCCGTGGGTCTTGGCCATGTTGCAGGCCAGATCGGCATGCGAGAGCACTTCGTCGGCGGAATCGACGCTGGCATCGATCATGGCGCCGCCGATGGAACAGGTGACGTTGAAGGGCTTGCCGTCGTAGTGGAAGCGGTAGTCCTCGAACAGACGGCGGAAGTTCTCGCCCACCCGCGCCACCTGCGAGGCGCTGACGTTGTACACCAGCAGGGTGAACTCGTCGCCGCCGAAGCGTGCCAGCAGATCGCCCTCGCGCACATGCGAGGCGAGCAGGCCGCTGATCTCCACCAGCAACTGGTCGCCGGCGGCATGGCCGAGGGTGTCGTTGATGTACTTGAACTGGTCCAGGTCAATGTAGAAGAGCGCGCACTGGGCGCTGTTGCGCGCCACCCGCGCCACGGTGCGTTCCAGCTCCTGCTGGAAGTAGTGGCGGTTGAACAGCCCGGTCAGGGAGTCGTGCTCGGCCTGGTAGGCGAGCTGCTGCTGGAAGGCCTTTTGTTCGGTGATGTCGCGCGCGGTGCCGCTGATGTGCACCACCCGCCCCGCGTCGTCGACGTGGGCGCGGGCGTTGAAGCTCAGGTGGTGCGGGCGGCCGTCGCGATCGAGGTGCACCGTCTCGTACTGCACCAGGTCGCGGCCGGACAGGATGGTGCGGAAGGCCTCCTGGCACTGGTCGCGATGATCGGGCGCCTGGAATTCGGAGAAGTGCCGCCCGATCATTTCTTCCGGCGCCAGGCCGTAGATGGAGTGGCTGGCGCGGTTGAGATAGGTCCAGCGGCCCTCCGCGTCCATGCTCCAGACCAGGTCGTGTGCCGTTTCCACCAGGTCCCGGTAGCGGGCCTCGGCGCTGACCAGCCGTTCCTCGGCCTGCTTGCGCTGGCCGATGTCGGCAACCAGACAGGTGAACATGCGATGGTTGCTGATGCTCATTTCGCTCACCCGCACCGACAGCGCCAGCGGCTGGCCGTTACGGTGCATGCCGGTGGTCTCCTGTTCCTGGCCGGAGGGTTCGGGTACGCCGCGGTCGTTGACCAGCGCCGGCATCAGCCAGGCCAGCGGCTTGCCGCGGATCTCGGCAGCGAGGAAGCCGAACAGCTGTTCCGCAGCGGCATTGAAGGTATCGATGTTGCCGTCGGCATCGGTGACGATGATGCCCTCCGCAGCGGTGTCGACCACGGCCCGCATCTGGGACTCCTGGTCGCCGAGGCGGCGGAACACGCGTCCGAGGGTCTGGGTGAGGTAGCCGATCTCGTCGGTGGACTGCGGGCGCAGCTCCGCGAGATCCTGATGGGTGGACGCCCCGCTGCGCCCGAGCACGGCCTCCACCGGCGCCAGCGAGTGCGACATGCTGCGCACCGCCGCCCAGGTTACCGCGAAGGTCGCCAGGGTCAGCCCGCCCCACAACGCGAGCAGGCCGAGGTCCAGGCTGCCGATGCGCTGCCAGCTGAACTGCATCAGCAACGAGTAGGACAGCAGCGGCAGGAAGCCACCCAGCAGCAGGAGCTTGGACTTGAGGCTGACCTGCACCCGCGGCAGGCCCAGCCGCGGCACCAGCCCGCCAAGGCTGTCCAGCGCCTTGAGATAGAGCGGCAGGCCGACCAGTACCGCCACCGTGAGCTGCAGCAGCAGGAACTGGCCGATGGCACCGGCGTGGGTGCCGTCGAGGCGGCCCAGGACACCGAAGTAGACGATGGGCATGGCCACCGCGTGCAGCAGGAACAGCGTCCAGTAGGCCCGCGGGAAGCGACTCATCCTCCGATGCAGCGCCGCAGGGGCCGACTGCCCGGCCCCGGCCCGTGCGACCCAGTCTTGCAGGGGTGCCAGGTAGCGATCAAAGTGCCAGGCTGCCAGTGCGCCGAGCGCCAGCAGGTACAGCGGCAGGGCGCCGGTCTCGAGCAGGGTGCGGAACTCGTGCGGCCCGGTCAGCCCGAACAGGGCGGCAACGCCGAGTCCGGTCAGCGGGGTCAGGGTCAGGCCGAGGATGGGCCAGGCGAGCAGCGGCCGGTGGCCGCGGTCGGGGCTGGAACGGGTCACGGGCGGGGGCCTCTTCGAGGGTGGCGACGGTGGTCGACGGAATGTCGACGCGCCTGGCGGATGATATTTATTGTTGGATTTGAGTCCATTATCGCATCAAATGAACGTGTCGCGGTAATATAATCACACAACGCATTTGGCAGGCAATCATTTTTTGAATCAGTAAATCAGCGAGTGCTGATGCGCCGTGTCCGGTGCCGCGGCCGCCGTTTGCGTACAATGCCGACTGGACTCGATGATCTTGGGGGAGCCATGAAACGCCGTGATTTCATCCGTGCCACCGGAGCCGGCGCCGTTGCCGCCGGCGGTCTCATGGGCACCGCGCCTGCCATAGCCGGCAGGAAGATCCGCTGGAAGATGGTCACCACCTGGCCGAAGAACTTCCCCGGTCTGGGCACCGGGGCCAACTTCCTGGCCCGCACCATCACCGAACTCAGCGGCGGCCGCCTGACCGTCAGGGTCTACGGCGCCAAGGAGCTGGTGCCGGCCTTCGAGATCTTCGATGCCGTGTCCCGCGGCACCGCGGAGATGGGCCACGGGGCGTCGTACTACTGGAAGGGCAAGTCCGAGGCGGCCCAGTTTTTCTCCGCCGTGCCCTTCGGCCTGACGGCGCAGGAAATGAATGCCTGGCTCTACCATGGCGGCGGCATGGAGCTCTGGCGCGAGGTGTACGCCGAGTTCGGTTTGTTGCCGGCGGCGGCCGGCAACACCGGCGTGCAGATGGGGGGCTGGTTCAACAAGGAGATCAACAGCGTCGCGGATCTCAAGGGCCTGAAGATGCGCATCCCCGGCCTCGGCGGCGAGGTGTTGCGCCGCGCCGGGGGCACGCCGGTGAGCCTGCCCGGCGGCGAGATCTTCACCTCGCTACAGTCCGGTGCCATCGACGCCACCGAGTGGGTCGGTCCCTACAACGATCTCGCCTTCGGTCTCTACAAGGCGGCGAAGCACTACTACTATCCCGGCTGGCACGAGCCCGGCACCACGCTGGAATGCTTTGTCAACCGCAAGGCCTTCGAGGCCCTGCCCAAGGACCTGCAGGCCATCGTCACCCACGCCTGCCGCGTCGCCAATCAGGACATGCTGGCCGAGTACACGGCGCGCAACAACGCCGCCCTGCGCACGCTGGTGGAGGAACACAAGGTCGATCTGCGCCGCTTCCCCGATGATGTGCTGGCGCGGCTGAAGCAGCTGTCCGACGAGGTGGTGGCGGAGATCGCGGACAAGGACCCGCTGTCGCGCAAGGTCTACGACGCCTTCGTGAAGTTCCGCGAGCAGGTGGTGGCCTGGAGTGATGTCTCCGAGCGCGCCTATCTCAACGCGCGGCAGGACTGAGCCACGGCGGCGGTCTCGGTTGCCGGCGCTGCTGCTGGCCTTGTCCCTGACCGTGCCGGCGATGGCCGGCACGCCGCTGGCCGACGTCCACACCCACTGCAAGTGGATCCAGTCCGACGTCACCTCGCCCGAGGCGGGCTAGTTGCCGTAGACCACCCCGGGAAGCCAGGTGGCAAGACCTGGCCAGAGTGCGAGCAGGCCAAGCATCAGCAGCTGGATCACGATGAAGGGTGCCACGCCGCGATAGATGTCCCCGGTCTTCACCTCGGGGGGTGCGACCCCGCGCAGATAGAAGAGCGCGAAGCCGAACGGCGGCGTGAGGAAGGAGGTCTGGAGGTTGAGCGCGATGAGAACGCCCAGCCAGACCGGATCGACGCCCATGGCCAGCAGCACCGGACCGACGATGGGTACCACCACGAAGGTGATCTCGATGAAATCGAGCACGAAGCCGAGCAGGAACATCACCGCCATCACCGCCAGCAGGGCGCCGGCCTCGCCGCCGGGCAGGCCGGTCAGCAGTTCCTCGACCAGCGCATCGCCCTCGTAGCCGCGGAACACCAGCGAGAACACGGACGCGCCAATCAGGATCAGGAACACCATGCTGGTGACTCGCGTGGTGCTGCGCACCACTTCGCCGAGGATCGTCCGGTTGAGCTGGCGTCGCGCAGCGGCCAGCAGCATGGCGCCCACCGCGCCCACGGCGGCGGCCTCGGTGGGCGTGGCCAGGCCGCCCATGATGGAGCCGAGCACGGCAACGATCAGTGCCAGCGGCGGCAGCAGGGCGCCGGCGATGCTGCGCAACCACCCCCGGTCACGGCCGGCGGCGCGGTCCCCGGCGGGGATGGCGGGCATGGCCGCCGGGCGCAGCCAGGCCACGGCGACCAGGTAGAGCAGATAGAGCCCGACCAGCACCAGCCCCGGAATGAGGGCGCCGGTGAAGAGATCCCCCACCGAGACCGTTTCCGGCGCGAAGATGCCCATGTCCAGCTGCGCCTGCTGATAGGCCGAGGAGAGCACGTCCCCGAGCAGCACCAGGATGATGGAGGGCGGGATGATCTGGCCGAGGGTGCCGGAGGCGCAGATGGTGCCGCAGGCGATGCGCGGGTCGTAGCCGCGCCGGAGCATGGTGGGCAGCGACAGCAGGCCCATGGTGACCACGGTGGCGCCGACGATGCCGGTACTGGCCGCCAGCAGCATGCCGACCAGGGTGACCGAGATGCCCAGTCCTCCGCGCAAGGGACCGAACAGCGAGGCCATGGTGTCCAGCAGGCTTTCCGCGACCCGCGAGCGTTCCAGCATCACGCCCATGAACACGAACAGCGGCACCGCGATCAGGGTCTCGTTGGTCATGATGCCGTAGAGGCGGTTGGGCAGCGCCTCGAGGAAGGCAGGATCGAACAGGTCGAGCTGGTAGCCGATGGCCGCGAAGGCCAGCGCGGTGCCGGCGAGCGAGAAGGCCACCGGATAGCCGGCCAGCAATACCAGGCCGACGGCCAGGAACATCAGCAGCGGCATGGCCTCGACGACCCAGTCCGGCATCAGCGCTTGCCCCGACGGATCACGGCAATGCTGCGCAGCACCTGCGCCAGCCCCTGCACCAGCAGCAGCGTGGCCATCACCGGTATCGCGGTCTTGAGCAGGAACACGCCGGGCAGGCCGCCCGCCTCGCGTGAGCCCTCGTGCAGCCGCCAGCTCTCGGCCACGTAGTCCCAGCTGATCCAGAGGATGAAACCGCAGACCGGTATCAGCAGCAGCAGTGCGCCGAGCAGGTCGGTCCAGGCGCGGCCGCGCGGCGAGCGCTTGCGGTAGAAGATGTCCACGCGTACGTGGCCATCGTGGCGCAGGGTATAGGCGGCACCGAGCAGGAACACCAGCGCATGCATCCAGGTGATGGACTCCTGCAGCGCGATCCAGCCCAGATCGAAGGCATAGCGCAGCACCACCACCAGGAAGGTGACCAGTACCATGGCCAGTGTCAGCCAGCTGACCGCGCGCCCGCTCCATTCGGAGAGGCGCTCGATGCGGTCGGCGAGCTGTTCGAGTCGGTTCATGAGGCCGGCATTATACCGGCGCCTGCCGCGGCCGCGGTTACCAGCGGAAGATCACCCAGCTGGGGACGAGGATGCGCGGATCGAGTTCGCTGCGGCGGGTTTCCAGCTGGCCGTCGCCGTCGGCATCCATGAGGTAGTAGCTCGGCCCCTTGGCCGGCGTGACCTTGATCATGTAGAGCTGGCCGTTGAGCCGGTACTCTTCGACCGTGCGGTCCTGGCGGCGAATGATGGTGACCTCGGGTTCGATGCCCTCCTGTGCCGCCGTACCGGACGGCAGCGGCGGCGTGTCCTGCGCGGCCGGTGGTGGCGGGGGCGCGGGTTCCTGGGCGGCGAGCGGGGCGCTGAGGCAGAGGGCGGCGAGAAGCAGCGGCAGTCGCATGACGGTGTCCTGTAGGGTGGTGTCTCAGAGATCGAGCAGGATTTCCTGCTCCTCGGCGGAAGGCTCGAAGCCCCGGCTTTCATAATAGTCAAAGATGGCATCCACGACCTCGGCCGGCTCGTCCAGGATCCGAAACAGGTCGAGGTCCTCCGGCGAGATGGTGCCGGCCGTGACGAGGGTGTCGCGGAACCAGTCCACCAGCCCCTTCCAGAAATCCGAGCCGACCAGAATGATGGGGATGCGCCGGGTCTTGCCGGTCTGTACCAGGGTGAGGATCTCGGCCAGTTCGTCGAGGGTGCCGAAGCCGCCGGGCAGTACCACGTAGGCCGAGGCGTACTTCACGAACATCACCTTGCGCGAGAAGAAGTGGCGGAAGTTCAGCGCAATGTCCTGATAGGGATTGCCGGACTGCTCGTGCGGCAGCTGGATGTTGAGGCCGATGCTCGGCGAGCGCCCCGCCTGGGCGCCCTTGTTGGCGGCTTCCATGATGCCGGGTCCACCCCCGCTGACGACCGAAAAGCCCGCGTCCGAGAGTTGCCGCGAGATCTCTTCCGCCAGCTTGTACTCGTCCGACTCCGGTGGGGTGCGCGCCGAGCCGAAGACGCTCACCGAGGGCTTGATGCGTGCCAGCCGTTCGAAGCCCTCCACGAACTCGGCCATGATCTGGAAGATCTTCCAGGATTCCCGGGTCAGCTGGGTATCGTTGACCGGCATCATGCCGGGGTGGGAGCGTCGGGTCTGTTCGTCCATTGCCTCGCCTTGGGGTAATTCGGGTGCGCGGCTGCGTCACTGTCTGATCGGAACACCGTCCGGTGCCCGCTCTGGACGGGCAGGACCCATGCTACCATTGCGCGCGGGTCGCAAGCCATCCGGACACCCCGCCATGAGTGAACAGCAACCGACGCCCGTCGTCCTGGTGGACGGCTCCTCCTATCTGTACCGCGCCTACCATGCCCTGCCACCGCTGACCAACTCGCGCGGCGAGCCCACCGGCGCCGTCTATGGCGTCACCAACATGCTGCGCCGGCTGCTCAAGGACTACCCCGATGCCCATGTGGCCGTGGTGTTCGATGCCAAGGGCAAGACCTTCCGCGACGAGATGTTCGAGGATTACAAGGCCCATCGGCCACCGATGCCGGATGACCTGGTGGCGCAGATCGAGCCCTTGCACGAGGTGGTGCGCGCGCTGGGTTTCCCGCTGCTGGAGGTGCCGGGCGTGGAGGCCGACGACGTCATCGGCACCCTGGCCAGGGTTGCGGCCGAGGCCGGTCATCCGGTGATCATCTCGACCGGCGACAAGGACATGGCCCAGCTGGTCGATGACCGGGTGACGCTGGTCAACACCATGAACGATACCCGGCTCGACGCCGAGGGCGTGCGCGAGAAGTTCGGCGTGGGGCCCGAGCGCATCGTCGATTACCTCGCGCTGGTGGGGGATACCTCGGACAACATCCCGGGCGTGCCCAGGGTCGGGCCCAAGACCGCGGCCAAGTGGCTCAATCAGTATGGCTCGCTGGACGGGATCATCGCCCACGCCGACGAGATCAAGGGCAAGGTGGGCGAGAGCCTGCGCGAACATCTCGACGATCTCGAACTCTCGCGCCGGCTGGCGACCATCCGCCGCGATCTGGCGCTGGACGTGCGCCCGGAGGATCTGCGGTTGTCACCGCCCGACCGCGAGCGCCTGCGCGAACTGTTCGAGCGGCTGGAGTTCCGGACCTGGCTGCGCGAGCTGCTGGACGCCGCCGGGGCGGGCGAGGATGCCGGGCGGCCCGCCGGCGATACGCAGGGCGAATACGAAACCGTGCTCGACCTCGAACGGCTGGAGGCCTGGCTGGCGCGCCTGCGCCAGGCCGAGCTGTTCGCCTTCGACACCGAGACCACCAGCCTCGACTACATGCAGGCACGATTGGTGGGCGTGTCCTTTGCCGTGGTCGAGGGCGAGGCTGCCTACGTGCCCTTCGGCCACGACTATCCCGGGGCGCCCGACCAGCTCGCGGCCGAACAGGTGCTGGCGCGCCTGCGGCCGCTGCTGGAGGATGCCGGCGCGCGCAAGATCGGTCATCACATCAAGTACGACATGAACGTGCTGGCGCGTCATGGCATCGCCCTCGAGGGCATCGCCTTCGATACCATGCTCGAATCCTATGTGTTGGACAGCACCGCCAGCCGTCACGACATGGACTCGCTGGCGCTGAAGTATCTCGGCCGCAAGACCATCCGCTACGAGGACGTGGCCGGCAAGGGCGCGAAGCAGCTCGGCTTCAACGAGGTGCCGGTGGAGACCGCCGCGCCCTATGCCGCCGAGGATGCCGACATCACCCTGTGCCTGCACCACACCCTGTGGCCGCGGCTGGCGCCGGAGGACGGCCTGCGCCGGGTGCTGTGCGAGATCGAGTTGCCGCTGGTGCCGGTGCTGGCGCGGATGGAACGTACCGGGGTGCGCATCGACGTGGACATGCTGCGCCGCCAGAGCGAGGAGCTGGCGACGCGGTTGGCCGAGCTGGAGGCCGAGGCCCACGCCCTGGCCGGCCAGCCCTTCAACCTCTCCTCGCCCAAACAGATCCAGGAGATCCTGTTCGAGAAGCAGGGCCTGCCGGTGCTGGCCAGGACCCCCAAGGGCGCGCCCTCCACCGCTGAGTCGGTGCTCGCCGAGCTGGCCGCCGACTATCCGCTGCCGCGGCTGATCCTCGACTACCGGGCCCTGTCCAAGCTCAAGTCCACCTACACCGACCGCCTGCCCGAGCAGGTAGACCCGGACACCGGCCGGGTGCACACCTCCTACCATCAGGCGGTCGCTGCCACCGGGCGCCTGTCCTCCAGCGACCCCAACCTGCAGAACATCCCGGTGCGTACCGAGGAGGGCCGGCGCATCCGCCAGGCCTTCGTCGCCGAGCCGGGCTGGAAGATACTCGCCGCCGACTATTCCCAGATCGAGCTGCGCATCATGGCCCACCTGTCGGGAGACGAGGGCCTGCTGCGGGCCTTCGCCGAGGGCGTCGATATCCACCGTGCCACCGCCGCCGAGGTCTTCGGGGTGGCGCCGGAGGCCGTCACACCCGACCAGCGGCGCTCCGCCAAGGCCATCAACTTCGGACTCATCTATGGCATGTCCGCCTTCGGCCTGGCACGCCAGCTCGGTATCGACCGCGGCCAGGCGCAGGACTACGTGGACCGCTATTTCGAGCGCTACCCCGGGGTGAAGACCTACATGGAGCGCACCCGCGAGCAGGCGCACGCGCAGGGCTATGTGGAGACCCTGTTCGGCCGCAGGCTGTACCTGCCCGAGATCAACGCCCGCAACCAGCAGCGCCGCGCCGCCGCCGAGCGCACCGCCATCAACGCCCCCATGCAGGGCACCGCCGCCGACATTATCAAGCGCGCCATGATCGCCACCGATGCCTGGCTGCAGACCGAGGGGCTGAGCGCGCGCATGATCATGCAGGTGCACGACGAACTGGTATTCGAGGTACCGGAGGCGGCACTGGCGGCCTTCGAGCCCGGGTTGCGGGCGCGCATGGAGGGGGCGGCGGAACTGGCTGTGCCCCTGCGGGTGGACATCGGCGTGGGCGACAACTGGGACCAGGCCCACTGAATGCCGTGGCAGTTCACGGGCTTGCCGAAAGGAGGCGGATTCGCGCTTCGGCCAATGCCCGAAACCCCACGTTTTTCAGGGTCGCCTGTCCTTCGAGGATCTTTGACAGACGCGCCGGAAAAGTTTGGCTATAGTTTTCACTGAACCCTGATCCAGGCAGCCGTCCACGGAACTCTTTCCGCGCGAGGGAGCCTAAGGAGATGGAAACGCTGCAGACTTGAGGGGCCGTTCTTCCTCCCTGGAACGGAACCCCTCCCAACCCGGTAATCCCCAAACCGGGTGACCTTGACCCCGGTACTCTCCCCCCCTTGAATACCGGGGTTTCTTTTTGCCCGCGGTTCCATGGCGTCGCCCGGATGCAGGCCGCGGGGCCGGAGTCCGGGGTAACCCGCTCTGATGCCGGCGTTTGGAACACGGAGTCCACCGAGGCGCACTCTGCATGCAGGCGCAGCGGCCGGGGAAGGCGCGCCGATGCATCGGCTTCCGGCCTGGTGCTAATCGGCGACCTCCAGCCACTCGGCCAGCAGCCCCCGGGCGTCCTCGACCCCCTGGCGATCGTGTGCGGAGAACAGTTGCAGGCTGGCCTCCACGCCACCCTCCTCCAGCGCCCGCTTGACCCCCAGCAGGGCGGCGCGGGCGGCGCCGCGACGGAGCTTGTCGGCCTTGGTCAGCAGGATGTGCAGCGGCAGCCCGGCCTGTTGGCACCAGGCGATCATCTCCTGGTCGAACTCGGTCAGCGGATGGCGGACGTCCATGACCAGCACCAGCCCCGCCAGCGAGCGGCGCTCGTGCAGGTAGCGGGTCATCTCCCGCTGCCACTGCTGCTTCACCTTCGCCGCCACCCTGGCATAGCCGTAGCCCGGCAGGTCCACCAGCCGGGCGCGGTCGGTGACGGCGAAGAAATTGAGCAGCTGGGTGCGCCCGGGGGTCCGCGAGGTGCGCGCCAGCGCCTTCTGCTGGCAGATGGCGTTGAGCGCGGAGGACTTGCCGGCGTTGGAGCGTCCGGCGAAGGCCACCTCGCGGCCGTCGTCGGGGGGTGCCTGGCCGAGGCGGGCGGCGCTGGTGAGGAAGCGAGCGTGCGCGAAGGGATTGCTCATGCAGGCATTTTCCGGACGTTGCGGCAGGCCGTCACTATTGAATCGGCCCCCCCCGGCTGGTATAAAAGGCGATCCATTTTGGCCTCATGCCTGCCGCGTCCGCCCGTCCGACGCCCGTTTTCCCAACCTGCCAGGTACAGGAGTTCGTCAACACCATGAACAAGCAGTTTGCTTTTGCAGCCCTTATGTCCGTGACCGCGGCCCTGGCCGCGAGCCCGACCCTGGCCGCCGACGCGGCCGCGGGCAAGGCCAAGTCCGCCATGTGTGCCAGCTGCCACGGCGCAGACGGCAACAGCGCCAACCCCGAGTGGCCCAAGCTGGCCGGCCAGCATGCCAAGTACATCGCCAAGCAGCTCGCCGATTTCAAGGCGGGCCGCCGGGAGAACGCCATGATGGCGCCCATGGCCGCCGGCCTCAGCGATGCCGACATGGACAACCTGGCTGCCTACTTTGCCAGCCAGACCATGAGCCTGGGCGAGGCGGATCCCGATCTCGTCGAGCTGGGCGAGAAGATCTACCGTGGCGGCAACAAGGCCAGCGGGGTGGCCGCCTGCATGGCCTGCCATGCGCCCAACGGCATGGGCAACCCGGCGGCCAACTTCCCGCGTCTGGCCGGTCAGCACGCGAAGTACACCGAGAACCAGCTCAAGGCCTTCCGTTCCGGCCAGCGGGCGAACGACGCCGGCAAGATGATGCGCAACATCGCCGCCAAGATGACGGATGCCGAGATCGCGGCCGTGGCCTCCTATATCCAGGGCCTGCGTTGATCGGCGCCATCCTTCGCTGATCGAGCGCAGTCGGGGGGTGGCCATGGCCACCCCCTGTCGTCTCCGCCGCGGTATCTGAATCGGATGGTCCCTGCTTGAACCGCCCCGCACAGCCCGGCAAGTCCGCACCGGCGCCCAGCCGCGCCGGCATCTTCATCGAGTTCCTCGGCTCGATGAATCTGGCCATCACCCTGCTGGTGGCAGTGGCCATCGCCTCGGTGATCGGCACCGTCCTCAAGCAGAACGAACCTTACCAGAACTACATCATCAAGTTCGGACCCTTCTGGCACGAGATCTACCGGACGCTGGGACTCTACGATGTCTACAGTGCGGGCTGGTTCCTGTTCATTCTCGCCTTCCTGGTGATTTCCACCAGCGTCTGCATCTATCGCAACGCACCGGACATGGTCCGCGACATGCGCGAGCTGCGTACCCGGGTGCGCAAGGCATCGCTGCAGGGTTTTCATCACCAGCGCCAGTGGCAGGTGGCGCGCCCGGTGGAAGAGCTGGTGCCCTCGCTGATGGCCGGGCTGCATTCGGAGGGCTATCGCGCGCGCTGCGAGGCGCAGGGCGATCATCGGGTGATTGCCGCGCGCAAGGGTGCGCTCAACCGCCTGGGCTACCTCTTCACCCACGCCGCCATCGTCATCATCTGCATCGGAGGCCTGGTGGACGGCAACCTGCCGCTCAAGCTCAAGGAGATGGCCGGCCAGATCAAGCCCGAGACACGGGACATTCCGGCCAGCGAGGTGCCGAAGATCAGCTGGCTGCCGGTGGAAAACCCCTCCTTTCGCGGTAACGTCAACATCCCCGAGGGCGGTACCGCCAGCATCGTGTTCCTGCAGTTGCGCGACGGCTATCTGGTGCAGCCTCTGCCCTTTACCATTGCACTCAAGGACTTCCGGGTCGAGCACTATGCCACCGGCCAGCCCAAGTCCTTCGAGAGCGATCTGGTCATCCACGATCCCGAGCGCGAGGCACCGTTGACGGCCACCATCGCCGTCAATCATCCGCTGATCTACAAGGGCTACGCCATCTACCAGGCCAGCTTCAGCGACGGCGGCAGCCGGCTGCGGCTCAAGGCCTGGTCGCTGAACCGGCCCCGGGTCGACGCCCAGGACCTGGAGAGCGCGGTGTTCGAGCGGCTCCAGGTGGAGGTCGGCAATGGCGAGACGATGACGCTGGAGTTCAACGACTTCCGGCTGTTCAACATCAACCCGGCACCCGAGGGCTCGGGCAGGAAGTTCATGAACTTCGGCCCCAGTTTCACCTACAAGCTGCGCAACGCCCAGGGCGAGGCGCGGGAATACGAGAACTACATGAGCCCGGTGGAACTCGAGGGCCGTCGTTTCTATCTAAGCGGCATGCGCACCACGCCCTCCGAGCCCTTTTTCTACCTGCATGTCCCGGCCGACGCCCGGGATTCGCTGGAGCGCTTCATGCGCTTCAACGCCCTGCTGCGCGACGAGGACCGCCTGCGCGGGATTGCCGAGGCCGCCACCCGCGCCACCTTCGCCGCGTCCGGCTCCCCCGATGCCGAACTCAACAGTCAGGTGGTCAATACCATGCTCGGACTGATGGATCTGTTCACCCGCGGCGGCTTCGAGGCCATCGTCGCCCAGGTCGAGGAGAGCGTTCCCGAAGACCGGCGGCTGGATGTCATGGACGCCTACATGAAGGTACTGCGCAACCTGCTCAGCACCGCCTACGCGCAGGTGCTCGAGGAGGAAGGCGTCGACATCAGCGCGGGCATCAATGAGCGCGATGCCCGCTTCTACGAGGACGCGGTCAACGCCCTGGCCGCGCTGCCGGTCTACGGCTCGCCCTTCTACCTGCAGCTGACCGACTTCACCCACATCCAGGCCTCCGGCTTGCAAATTGCGCGGGCGCCCGGCAAGAATGTGGTCTATCTGGGCTTTGCACTGCTGACCCTGGGCGTGTTCATGATGTTCTACGTCCACCAGCGCAGGCTGTGGTTCTGGCTGGAGCCGGAGGGGCAGGGTACCCGGGTCCTGTTCGCCGGCACCGGCAGCCGCGACCGGCGTGATTTCGCGGCCGAATTCGAACGCCTGGCCGAGCGCTTCGCGCGCGTCACCGGCGGCAATGCGGGCACCTCGACGGGTCCGAAGGAGTAATAGACATGTCCGTGACCGAACAGCACCTGCTCGACGACTGGCGGCGTCCCTCGTTGTGGCAGCGGCTCTCCGCCTTCGACTGGATCTGGGCGATGCTGGTGATGGCCGGCACCGTCTATGCCCATGTCCGCTATCACACCCTGATGGACGCCTACGAGGTGGCCATACTCTATGGTACGGCGCCGGCGCTGATTGCCCTGGGCTGGCACTTCAAGGCCATTCGCGGCTTCAGCCTGGCGGTGGCCGCGCTCAGCCTGCTCGGCATCTGGCTGTACGGTCAGGATCTGGCGCGCAGCGAAACCAGTTTCCTGCTCAAGTACCTGCTCTCGTCCCAGTCGGCCATCATGTGGATGAGCGCACTCTATGTGGCGGCCACGCCGGTCTACTTCGCCGCCAGCGCCAGCCGTTCCGAGTTCGTCGGCAGGGTCGCCACGGGCATGACCTGGACGGCGACCACCATGGGGCTGGTGGGGCTGATGGTGCGCTGGCGGGAGTCCTACCTGATCAGCCATGATGTCGGCCACATACCGGTCAGCAACCTCTACGAAGTCTTCATCCTGTTTTCCATCATCACGGCCCTGCTCTACCTGTATTACGAGGGCCGCTACCGCACCAGGGCCCTCGGCGGCTTCGTGATGCTGGTGATATCGGCTGCCGTGGCCTTCCTGCTCTGGTACACCTTCGATCGCGGTGCCCACGAGATCCAGCCGCTGGTGCCCGCGCTGAAGAGCTACTGGATGAAGATCCACGTGCCGGCCAATTTTGTCGGTTACGGCGCCTTCGCGCTGGCTGCCATGGTCGGTGTCGCCTATCTCATCCGCGCCCGCCAGCCGGCGGACAGCGATGGCCTGGCGGCGCGCATGATCCCCGACCTGGATGTGCTCGACGACGTCATGTACAAGTCGATCGCGCTTGGCTTTGCCTTCTTCACCGTGGCGACCATACTGGGGGCGCTGTGGGCGGCCGAGGCCTGGGGCGGCTACTGGTCCTGGGATCCCAAGGAAACCTGGGCGCTGATCGTGTGGCTGAACTATGCGGCCTGGCTGCACATGCGCCTGACCAAGGGCTGGCGCGGCACGCCCATGGCCTGGTGGGCGATCGTGGGGCTGTTCGTGACCCTGTTCGCCTTCCTGGGCGTGAACATGTTCCTGTCCGGCATGCACTCCTACGGGGAACTCTAGGTGCCGCGTGCGGCTCAAAGTGTCTGCCGGCCCGGGGCCGGAAGCCCATTCACCGACAACAAGCAAAGGGTTGTGACATGCCGAACCGAATGATCGCCTGCCTGCTGGCTCTGTTTCTGCCGTTCTCCGCTTCCGCCGCGGAATTCGAGGCCGGCAAGGACTATCTCACCATCCGGCCGGCGCAGCCGACCAACGATCCTGCCCGCATCGAGGTGGTGGAAATGTTCTGGTACGGTTGTCCGCACTGCTTCCAGCTCGAGCCGCTGATCGAGGAATGGGCGGCGAAGTTGCCGGACGACGTCAATTTCCTGCGCGTGCCCGCGGTGCTCAGTCCGCGCTGGGAGCTGCTGGCCAAGGCCTGGTACACCGCCGAGCTGCTGGGGGTGACCGACCGCATCCACAAGGCCCTGTTCGACGAGATCCATGTCAAGCGCAAGCGCATCAACAGCGAGCCGGCGCTGCGCAGCTTCTTCGTGCAGCAGGGCGTCAAGGGCGAGGACTTCGACAACACCTTCAATTCATTCGGCGTCGCCGCCAAGGTCAACCGCGCCCGCCAGCTCACCCGCAACTACGGCATCCGCGGGGTGCCGTCGATGATCGTCGAGGGCCGCTACCGCACTTCGGCCACCGAGGCCGGCTCGCACGAGCGCATGCTCGAGGTGGTCGATTATCTGGTCGAGCAGGCGCGCAAGCAGCGCTGAGCGATCGCTTCCGGCGG
This sequence comes from Thiohalobacter sp., assembly GCF_027000115.1. Classification (NCBI taxonomy): domain Bacteria; kingdom Pseudomonadati; phylum Pseudomonadota; class Gammaproteobacteria; order Thiohalobacterales; family Thiohalobacteraceae; genus Thiohalobacter; species Thiohalobacter sp. The sequence goes on from NZ_JALTON010000040.1 coordinate 98,371, forward strand.
CACTGTCCGCCCACAGGCAGGGATTCATGAAAGCGGCTGAACTCTTCGTTCGGTGTCTGGAAAACGAAGGTGTGGAATACATCTTCGGGGTGCCGGGCGAGGAGAATCTCGATGTCATGGATGCCCTGCTCGATTCCCGCATCGAATTCGTCACCTGTCGTCACGAACAGGGGGCGGCCTTCATGGCCGACGTGTACGGCCGCCTGACCGGCCGCGCGGGCGTCTGCCTGTCCACGCTCGGACCCGGCGCCACAAATCTCATCACCGGCGTCGCCGATGCCAACCTGGACCACGCGCCGCTGGTGGCCATTGCCGGCCAGGCCGATACCAACCGGCTGCACAAGGAGTCCCATCAGGTACTGGATCTCGAGCAGCTTTTCCAGCCGGTCACCAAGTACTCCTCGCGGCTGCTGACACCCAACATCATTCCCGAGGTGGTGCGCAAGGCGTTCAAGGTGGCGCAGTCGGAGAAGACCGGGGCGACCTTCATCGAGTTTCCCGAGAATATCGCCAAGATGACGCTCGACGATGTGCCGCTGCCGATCAAGCATCCGTCCACGCCCGAACCCGCGGCCGATCGCGTCGAGCGCGCCGCGGAACTGATTTCCGAGGCCCGCAATCCCATGATCCTGGCGGGTAACGGCGTTATCCGCCAGCGGGCCTGGAAGCATCTGGCCGAGTTCGCCGAGGCGCTCAATATCCCGGTGGCCAATACCTTCATGGCCAAGGGCGTGGTGCCCTTTGCGCGCAATCCGCTGGCCCTGGGCAGTGCCGGCCTGCAGGCCAACGACTACGTGAGCTGCGGCTTTTCGCGTGCCGATGTCATCATCTGCATCGGCTACGACCTGGTCGAGTACCACCCGCACCTGTGGCATCCCACGCGCGACCGCACCATCATCCACATCGATGCCAGTGCCGCCGAGGTCGATGCCCACTATCCGGTCGCGGTCGGGGTGATCGGCGATATCAAGCACAGCCTGATGCGCATCGCCGAACTGGCCACGCCGCACTCGGGCCAGCCCATGCGGCCGCTGCGCGACGCGCTGGTCGAGGAAATGAGTCAGCACGCCGATGATGTCTCGCACCCGGTCAAGCCGCAGAAGCTGATCTGGGACCTGCGCACGGCACTGGCGCCGGAGGACATCGTGGTCTGCGACGTGGGCGCGCACAAGATGTGGATGGCGCGCATGTTCCGCTGCGAGTATCCCAACACCTGCCTGATCTCCAATGGTTTCGCCAGCATGGGCATCGCCGTGCCCGGAGCCATCGCCGCCAGGATGGTTTACCCCGATCGCACCGTGGTCGCCGCCACCGGCGATGCCGGCTTCCTGATGAACGCCCAGGAAATCGAGACAGCCGTCCGGCGCAACATTCCCATCGTGATCCTGGTCTGGAACGATGGCGGCTACGGCCTGATCGAGTGGAAGCAGCTCAACCAGTTCCATCGCACCTCGCACGTCGACTTCGGCAACCCCGACCTGGTGAAGTTTGCCGAATCGTTCGGGGCACGCGGTTACCGGGTAGAGCGTACCGAGGAGCTGATGCCCATCCTGCGCCAGGCCATCGCCGAGCCCGTGGTCAGTGTCATCGACTGCCCCGTGGACTACGACGAGAACCTCAAGCTGACCGAGAAGCTGGGCAAGCTCGTCTGCCCCATATGAGCGCAGCCAGCCGCAAGCCCTCGCAGGCCGAAAGGCCGGAACCGGTCGGGAAGGCCGGTGCGGGTGGACACCGCCTCAAGGTGCTCAGCTTCAACATCCAGACCGGCATTTCCACCAGCCGCTACCGGCACTACCTGCTGCACTCCTGGAAGCATGTGCTGCCGCACCCGAACCGCTTCCGCAATCTCGATCGCATTGCCGAGATCGCGGCCGAGTACGACATCGTCGGCCTGCAGGAGGCAGATGCCGGCAGTCTGCGTTCGGGTTTCGTCAATCTCACCGAATACGTGGCGCAGAAGGCCGGTTTCCCTTTCTGGTACGACCAGACCAATCGCCGCATCGGGCGCATCGCGCGGCATGCCATCGGCGTGCTCAGCCGTTTCGAGTGCAGCGAGATCATCGAACATCGTCTCCCGGGGCCCATACCCGGCCGCGGCGCGCTTTCGCTGCGCTTCGGACAGCGCAGGGAGTCGCTGCTGGTGATGATCCTGCACCTGGCGCTGGGCCGCCGCGCCCGGCTGGCCCAGCTCGATTATGTGGCCGACGTGGTCAATGCCGAGCAGCATGTCATTCTCATGGGCGACCTGAACTTTCCCTCGCGCAGCCCGGAGATGGAGTTCTTCATCAACCGCACCCTGCTCAGCGAGCCCATTCATGACCTGCACACCTTCCCGAGCTGGCGTCCCAACCGCAACATCGACCACATCCTGGTGAGTCCCACGCTCAGGGTCGAGCGTGCCCGGGTACTGGACCATCCCATTTCCGATCACCTGCCCATCTGCATGGAGCTGGTGGTGCCGGAATCGGTGCGGCTGCCCGGCTGAGCCTGTTTTCCCCGTCCCTGCCATGTCAATTTCCGGCGTCTGCGACCGATAACCCTTGACGGTGGCCCCGTTTCCGGGGCTGGCCCTGGTTTTCAGTCACTTGGAGCGATCGCCTCAATGGCTACCGCCGAAGATCCTGCCAATTCCGTCGCCGCCTGGAAGCGCAAGTACTACGACAGTCTCGAGGAACTGGAGACGCGCGAGCGCCAGTGGGGGCAGATGGAGGACCTGCTCCGGCGCACCATTTCACGCCTGACCCTGGCGGCAGACGGTCTCGATCCCACCCTGGACGAGCAGCTGCGCGCCCTGCGCGATGCCATCCGTGACCGGGCCGAAGCGCCCGCACTGCGCGCCCGCATCGAGGCCATGTCGAAGACCCTGGTCAAGCTCGATAACCAGCGCGCCGCCGAACGGGCGCTGCCGGGCCGCGTGGAGATTCTGGCGCAGGTGCTGGAAGGCGCGCGCCTCCCGAAGCCGCTGGCACGGGAAGCGAAGGCGCTGCGCAAGACGCTCAAGGGTCTGGGCGAGGATGATCTGGACAAGGCGGTCAAGGCATTCGCGGATTTCCTCGCGCGCGCGCTGGCACCGGAGGCTGCCGACGAAGGCACGCCTGGGGGGCTGCTCGGCCGCCTGTTCGGGTCGCGTGAACAGAAGGCGGCGCCCGAGGCGACGACCGCACCGCCGGCTGCCGAGCCACCGCCCGCACGTGCCGAGCCGCCGAGCCTGGTCCCCGGCCAGCGCGACATGCTTTTGGGCCTGATCGAGCAGCTGGCCCGTACTCCGCAGCGTCGGGCAGGGGTCGGCGAACTGCGCGAGCCGGTGCTGCGTGCCGCCACCGAGGCCGAGTTGCGGCGGCTGGGCGAGCAGCTGGCAGCGCTGTTGAATACCTCCCCGACGCTGGCGGACGAAGTGTCCGCAACGCCGACGACCGACGTCGGGACCCGCGACGCGGATGACGCCGCCGTGCGTGACCTGCTGCGCCAGTTGCTGGAGCGCATCGAATTTCCCGCCGAATTTGCCGACGAGGTCGAGGCGCTCAAGGATCGCATCCTGGACACGGCTACGCCGCTGGATGTCGATGCCACCCTCCAGGCGCTGGCCGACCTGGTGTCGCGGGTGCGCAGCAAGCTGCAGGACGAGACCCGGGAATTCGAGAACTTCCTCAGCCAGCTCACCGACCGGCTGGCCGACATCGACGAGCATGTGCGCGGCAGCGAGGCCGACCGCATCGCCAGTTACAAGAACGGCCGCGAACTCGGCAACGCAGTCGAGGCGCAGGTGCAGGACATCGCCAGCAGCGTGCGCGATGCCAGCGACCTGCCGCAGCTGCGCGATGCCGTTCAGTCACGCATAGAGACCATCATTGCCCACATCGAGCAGCATCGTCAGGTCGAGGCCGCGCGTCACCGGGCGGCCGAGGCCAAGGTGCGCGAGCTCAGCGAGCGGCTGGCGGCGCTGGAAGAGGAAACCGGCGAACTGCGCAGCCGGGTGCGCGAGGAACGCAACCAGGCCATGACCGATACCCTCACCGGCATTCCCAACCGGCTGGCGTGGGAGGAGCGGGTTGGGCAGGAATACGCCCGCTGGAAACGTTTCGCCACGCCGCTGGCGCTGGTGGTCTGGGACGTGGATCACTTCAAGAAGATCAACGACCGCTTCGGTCACAAGGCCGGCGACAAGGTACTCAAGGTGATCGCCAACCTGCTGGCCGACAATGTACGCGAAACCGATTTCCTCGCCCGCTACGGCGGCGAGGAATTCGTGATGCTGATGATCGGCGCCAGTGCCGAGGACGCGCAGCGGGTCGCCGACAAGCTGCGCGAGGCAGTGGCGAATTGCGGCTTCCACTACAAGGGCGAGGCCGTGCCCATCACCATCTCCTGCGGTGTCGCCCAATTCAGCGAGGGGGACAGTATCGAGTCGGTGTTCGAGCGTGCCGACCAGGCCCTTTATCGCGCCAAGGACAGCGGTCGCAATTGCTGCGTGGTGGCCGACGCCTGACCTTCCGGCCGTTCCGTCCCGAATGCAGGCCAGATACCCTGCGGGCGCATCCCCTTCCTCAGCCGTAGTATTCCCGCCGCAGCCCTTCCACCAGCGCCTCGATGGCGTCTTCCGCCAGTCCGGCACTGCGCAGCACGCCGCTGCCGAGTTGCAGGCTGGCCTCCAGCGTTTCCGAGACCACCTCGGTGGCGCCCGCCCTGCGCAGCTCGTCGCAATGCAGGCGGTCCCGGCCGCGGGCGTGGATGGGCAGGTCGGGGTAGTGTTCGTGGAGCTGGCGCACCAGGCGGATGGCCGCCAGCGGCTGGTCGAGGCTGCACACCAGCAGGCGCGCGCGCTCGATGCCGGCAGCATGCAGCACGTCGACCTGACTGGCATCGCCGAAGAACACCGGCAGGCCCTCCCGACGGCCTTCCATGACCCGAACCGTGTCGCGCTCGATGGCCAGGAAGGGCACGCCACCCCGATGCAGCAGCCGGGCGATGCGCCGGCCCACCCGCCCGAAGCCGGCAATGATGATATGCGGCTGATCGTCTTCAAGATGCCGGGTGTTTACGTCGTGGGTTGGCTCGTCGCCGTGAAGCCGGCGGGACAGGCGTTCGCTGACGAGGACCGCGAGCGGCGTCAGCGCCATGGTCAGGGCGATGACCAGGGTCAGAAGCTGGAACAGCCGGTCCTCCAGCAGGCCCGAGACGGATGCCAGCCCGAACAGCACGAAGCCGAACTCGCCGCTCTGCGACAGCAGTCCGGCCACCCGCGTCGCATTGGCCGTGCCCTCGCCCCACAGTTTCACCAGCAGCCAGAGCACGCCGGCCTTCAGGGCCATCAGGCCGATCACCAGGCCGCTCACCAGCAGCGCCTCCTCCAGCAGCAGGCCCAGGTCCACGCCCATGCCCACGCTCATGAAGAACAGGCCGAGCAGGATGCCGCGAAAGGGCTCGATGTCGGCGATCACCTGATGCCGGTAGTGCGATTCGGCGAGCATGAGGCCGGCGAGGAAGGCGCCCAGTGCCAGCGACAGGCCGGCCTTCTGCATCAGCCAGGCGGTGCCCAGCACGGCGATCAGTGCCGCGGCGATGAAGAGTTCCCGGGTGCGGCTGGAGGCCACGGCCTGCAGCAGGGGCGTGAGCAGGAAGCGGCCTGCCAGGATCACCGTGCCGACCGCGAGCACTGCATCCAGCACCGCAAACTCGAGGCCACGGGCCAGGCCGGTATCCTCGGCCAGCAACGAGACCAGTGCCAGCAGCGGTACGACCGCGAGATCCTGCAGCAGCAGGATGGCAAAGGCCACGCGCCCGTGCGGGCTGCCCAGCTCGCCGCGTTCGCTGAGAATCTGCAAGCCGAAGGCCGTGGAGGAGAGCGCCAGGCCGAAGCCGATGATGACCGTGGTGCGCAGATCGATGCCGAAGAGCCAGACCACGGCCATGATCAGCCCAGCGGTGACCATCACCTGCGCGGTGCCCAGTCCGAATACCTGCCGGCGCATGGCCCACAGCCGCGCCGGCTTGAGTTCCACGCCGATCACGAACAGCAGGAAGACCACGCCGAACTCGGCGATGTGGCGGATATCCTCCACGTCCCCGATCAGCCCCAGTCCCCAGGGGCCGATGAGCGCGCCCGCCGCCAGGTAGCCCAGTACCGAACCCAGTCCAAGGCGCAGGAACACGGGGACCACCAGCACGGCAGCAATCAGCAGCAACAGGATTTCGACCAGGCCCGGGGCTGCATCCATCAGCGGTTCTCCTCCAGGGCGGCGAGTGGAGCGCGCAGGCGCGCGGCGAAGTCGCGGGGCGGCACATACTGCAACAGTTCACGGCCCTCCTGATCCATGACCAGGTCCAGTCCCAACCGCGGATACAGCCAGTGGGTCACGCCCTCTGTCTCGGCAATGCGCTCGACCGGTTCGCCGAAGCGCGCCACGGCCAGTGCCTCGTCGAGCTGGGCGGCGGGGATGAAGCCCAGGCCGGTGACCGGTGCCGCGCGGACCGTTGCCAGGTCATTGTCGGCCAGCCAGTAGCGCACGGCGCCGCTCTCCTGCGGCTTGCGGCGCGGCGCGTGACGTTTCAGGGTCTCGATCGTTTCCGGCGGGAGGTGGGCACTCACTACCAGCCGGCCCGACAGCGGACCGGCCTGAAAGCGCGGATAGTAGACCTCCAGCGTGCCGGCCTCGCCGGGACGGGCGATGATGGCGAGCTGGGCATCGCGCCCGTGGCGGTCGAGCACGGCGCCCACGTCGTCCACGCCGAGATGGATGTCGAACACCCGCGAGCTGCCATCGCCGGGGAGCTCGATCTGCCAGGGCAGGCCGCGCATTTCGGCCGGCGGCTGCGGCCGGTGCAGGGCCAGGGCCGCCGCCAGCAGCAGGCCGACCAGGAGCAGGGCGCGGAGCAGGGTCTTCATGTCGGCTACTGTACCTGAAACCGGCGCCTGACCAGGATCATTTGTACATCCCGGTTCCCGGGTAGAATGTCGGCATGGACTATCTGCTGGTCAAGTCGATCCACGTGGCCACGGCCGTGATCACGCTGGCGTTGTTCCTGCTGCGCGGGCTCTGGATGTGGCAGGGCAGCCTGGCGCGGCGCGGGCGCTGGGTGCGGGTGCTGCCGCATGTGAACGATGCCACCCTGCTGGCCAGCGCGCTGGCGCTGGTCGCGATCGGTGGACACTGGCCCTGGCAGCAGCCCTGGCTGGCGGCCAAGCTGGTGGCACTGCTGGCCTACATCGGGCTGGGCATGCGGGCGTTGCGGCCCGGTCGCCCGCCGGCGACGCGGCGCCTGGCCTTCCTATCGGCGCTGGGGGTCTTTGCCTATATCGTCGGCGTGGCGGTGCGCCGCTCGCCGTTGTCCTGGCTCGGGTGACGGGCCGTCATCCCTCGATGGCGTATTTCTTCAGCCGGTAGAGCAGGGTATCGCGGGTCAGGCCCAGCAGGCGCGCGGCCCGGCTGCGGTTGCCGCCGGTGCGGGCCAGTGCCTGGCGGATGAGTTCCACTTCCAGTTCCCGCAACGACAGGCCCTCGCCCGGCAGTTCCAGCAGCGGCCGCACCTGCGCCGGTTGCGGGCTGCGCATCTCCGGTGGCAGGTTGCCCGCCCCGACCCTGCCGCCCGGGAACAGGATCAGCAGCCGCTCGCAGAGATTGCGCAGTTCGCGCACGTTGCCGGGCCAGTGCCAGCGCCGCAGCAACTGCAGGGCATCGCGCCCGATTCGCGGTGCCGGCAGGCCATGCCGTTCGCCCAGCTCGGCGAGGAAGTGCTCCATCAGCAGGGGCAGGTCACCGGGCCGCTCGCGCAGCGGTGGGAGCCCGAGCGGTACCACGTTCAGGCGGTAGAAGAGATCGGCGCGGAAGCGCCCCGCGGCCACTTCTCCGGCGAGATCGCGGTTGGTTGCCGCAAGGATGCGCACGTCGGCATGCTCGGCACGCGGGGCGCCGATGGGCTGGAACTCGCCGGACTCCAGGAAGCGCAGCAGCTTGGCCTGCAGGCCGGAGGGCATGTCGCCGATCTCGTCGAGCAGCAGGGTGCCGCCATGGGCCTCGCGCACGAAGCCGGCATGGTCGGCATCGGCGCCGGTAAAGCTGCCACGGCGATGGCCATAGAGCAGGGATTCGGCCAGATCGGCGGGCAGGGCGGCGCAGTTCACCGCCACCAGCGGCCCCGACGCCCGCGGGCTTTCGGCGTGCAACAGCCGCGCCAGCAGGTCCTTGCCGGTACCGGACTCGCCCTGGATCAGCACCGGTACATCGGTCGCCGCCACCAGGCGCGCGGCGCGCAGCTGGGCCTCGAAGGCCGGGTCCTTGCCGATCAGCGGGGTCACGGGGTTGGTTTCCTTCATCGCCTGTTCCGTTCGTTCAGCATCCGCAAGTATCTATAATGTGTGTGCTCCGGCGCGCCTTGATGCAGGTCAGTCTCCTGGCCCTGCCCAGGGTGCAATATGCGGGCTAGGCGGCCAGCTCCGGCCCCAGCCAGATCCAGCCCAGACCGAAGGCGATCAGCACCGCGCCGATGGTGCGTCGCAGCCGTGCCCCGTCGCCCAGCCGCACAAACCAGCCCGTGAACAGGCCGGTCGCCAGGGTCGCGGGCAGCGTACCCAGCCCGAACAGGGCCATGGTCAGGGCGCCACCGGCGGCGCTGCCGGCCGCCGTCGCCAGCAACAGTGTCGCATAGACCAGCCCGCAGGGCAGCCAGCCCCACACCAGGCCGAAAGCCAGCGCCTGCCCCGGGGAGCGCACCGGCAGCAGGCGCCGGCCGACGGGTTCCAGCCGCCGCCACAGCGGGCGTCCGAGCTGCTCCACGCGCGCGAAGGCGGGGAACCAGCCGGCCAGGTGCAGGCCGATGGCGACCAGCAGCGCGGCCGATGCCAGCGCCAGCAGCCGGTGCCCGGTGCCGCCGGCCAGGCCACCGGCCAGTCCCGAGCCGATTCCCCCGGCCAGGGCGCCGGCTGCCGCATAGCTGAGCACGCGACCCAGGTTGTAGCCGGTGACATGTACCAGCAGGCGGCCGCGGTGCGCCTGCACTGCGGGATCGAGGCCGAGGCTGAGTGCACCGATGATGCCGCCGCACATGCCGACGCAGTGCAGGGCACTGGCCAGGCCGATCAGCAGCGGGGTAAGGGTGAAGGGATCCATGGGGGCGGCATTGCGGGTGTTGCTGCATCTTAACCCAAGATGGTGCCGCAGGGCGGACGCGAGCAGAGCGCAGGTCCATGCCCGGGAGGTTGATGAGACAGGTTGACCCGGCGGGCACCTGGGTGGAAAAGAAGGGCGGGGCGCCAGGCGCCCCGCAATGCCAAGGGAGGGGATTGACGGGCACTAGTTCTCGAACTCGACTTCCTCGGCGGTGCCGTCATTGTTGCTGTCCTTGATCTTCACCAGGTCGCCGGTCGATGCGCTGGAGAAGAAGGTGCCCGAGGTGATGCCGTTGTCATTGGCATCCTCGAAGCTGGCACCGCTGGTGTCGAAGGTCACGCCGAGCAGGGTCACGTTCGGACTGGCCACACTGTCGAGGCTGGCCTGCAGAATGGTAGCGCTTGCGCTGTCGCGCTTGAGCTTGTCGGCGACCACATTGCCCGAACCATCCAGGTGCGCCTCGATCTCCAGGAAGTCGCCGCTGGAGATGTCCGCCAGGGTGAAGGGCTCCCGATTGAGCACCTCGTCTTCCATCCGCGTCTGGCTGTTGGTGAGCACGGTCACCGAGCCCGTGCCCACGGTGAGCGTGACGGTGCCGGCCGTGGTGTCGACACTGGCGACGGGGGCCTCGATCTCGATGTTGCCGCCGCGGGCCTCGATCTCGGTGGCGGTCAGTACACCGTTGCTGACGGTGCCTTCCACTTCGATTTCAATGCCGTCGCCCAGTACCAGGGTGGCCGGTTCGAAGCGGGCCGCGCTGGCATCGACCGTCATCATGCCCAACTGGAAGTTCGCGTCGCTGACGTAATTGCGCACGATGCCCTCAAGGCTGACCTTGCCGGCATCATCGTCGAGGTCCTCGGACTCGATGCGGGTCGCGGTCAGGGTCGTGGCACCGGCGGAGGCCAGGGTGCCCTTGACTTCCACGTACTGGCCGTTGGCAAGCGTGCCGCCGTTCACCTCGCTGGTGTCCGGGCTGCCGGAGATGTCGACTGTCAGCGTTGCGCCACTGGCCATCTGCAGGATGAAGCTGCTGGCGCCCAGCCCGGTGACGGTGCCCTTGGCCTCGACCTCGGTGCTGTTGGCCGCAAAGGCGCCGGTCTTTTTCTCGATGTAGGTGGCCTGTAGCTGACCGTTGGCATCGAAGAAGCCGCTGACCTCGACCATGTCATTGCCGGCCAGCGTCGCGTAGCTGGTGTTTTCGTACACGGTGGTGCTGGCACTGGCGACCACGGTGGTGCCGAGCAGGCTGAAGGTCTTCGCCGACTGGTCGGCATTCTCGGTCGGCGCGCCGTTTATGGGGCCTTCGAGTTCGGCATCGAAACTCACCCGGGTGGCAGTGCCGGTGGTGCCGTTAGCGTCGATGGTGCCCTCGATGCGCACCACCATGCCCACCCGGAGGTCGCTTTCCGAGCCACTGGCATCGTCGACCTCGAAGCTGGTCGAGGTGGTCTCGTACTCGACACCGTTGACGAAGATGGAGCCGAAACCGGTGATGGTGCCGACGGTGGTGACGCCGGTGCCGCCGATGCCGGACAAGCTGCTGCCACCGCCCCCGCTACAGGCGGCCAGGCTGGCGACCAGGGCGGCGATCGAGATCGTTGCGGCAATACGAGGGTAGTTCATGTCAGTCTCCTTGGATCTGGGAGTCAAGCTGTTCGTGGTAATAGATGCCGAGGCTCACGTAGCGCGGCGCGTCTTCGGGCGCGCCGGCCCCGGCGCTCTCGGGTGATTCGTGACGGGCCAGCCAGGCGTCCAGTTCTTCCAGCAGGGCCTGGGCGCGCTCCGCCGACAGGGCGCGGAACGCGCGCAGGGCGCCGGCGCGCACGCGGTTGTTGGACACCTTGCGCTGGAACCAGAGGTCGTCGGGCGGGCGGGTCAGGTTGTGGCCGATGGTGCCGATCAGCTCGGCCGTGTCCGTGCCCAGGATGCGGATCTTGTCCACCGGGTCACGGGAAGGCACGTAGGCATGGCGGACCAGATGCGCGCGGCCATCATCCACGCGCACCGACTCTGCGGCTTCGAGCACGGCCAGCATGGCGCGCGGCGGGATGTCGCCGCTGTAGCGTTTGACCAGGGTTGCGAAGGTGCTGCCTTCGCCTTCCAGCGGGAGGGGAGCGGGCTGGCCGTCCGGGGCAAGGAACTCGCTGTCGTTGAGCCAGCCGGAGATCACCCGCACGGCACGGTGGTAGCGCTGCATGCCCTCGCCGTCGGCCGGGTCGTCGAGTTCCAGCAGGCGTTTCGCCTCCTTGCGGGTGAGTCCTGTCAGTGCGGACACCCGCGAGACGCTCGGCTTGCGGCCGGGCTCGGCGAACTCCTGCCAGGCGATGTCGGCATAGGTCTTCTTCGCCAGTTCCGCGAAGGCGCCCCAGGCCACGCCGTTGCGGAGCAGGATGCGGACCAGGGGCCGCAGCAGGGTCATGACCGCGGCGTTGAGTGTGCTGTTGAATGCGTTGTCCATGTTTGGGAATATAATCCCAAATCATGATCCGTCAAGGCGACGCAGTTCACGGTTTTTGGATCTGCCATCAGCGGCCCGTCAAAATGCTGGAGTTTCAGCAGGAAAGGGGAATATATAGGGTTAGCGCTATTTCTGGAGTGCTATCATGTATACGCGGGTGGCGCCGGTCAGAAGCTGGGCTGGCTGGTGCTTGCGTCGATTCATGAGGTAAGCTCCATATTTCTTCATAACCATAAATCCGGAGCCTGGCCATGAAGATCCCCCTGCGCGAACGCAAGGCCGCCCGCACTCGCCTGCGCCTCGCGGAAATCCTGCGCCAGCGACTGGAGCAGATGCCCTTCGAGGCGCTGGCGGTGCGCGACCTCTGCCAAGCCGCCGAGATCGCCGAGGCCACCTTCTTCAACTACTTCCCCCGCAAGCAGGACCTGCTGGCCTATGCCGGGCGCCTGCTGGCCCTGGATCTCAACTGGGGTGTCACCCGTGCCGCCGAGACCTCGCCGGGGCTGGCCGCGATCCAGGGCCTGTTCGAACAGGCCGCGCGGGAGGCCGCCGCCGCACCGGGTTTCGTGGGCGAGCTGATCGCGTATCAGGCGCGCCTGCGGGAACGCCCCGATCCCGAGCCGCTGCCGCGTGCCGACCGGCTGCTGGCCTTTCCCGATCGCCCCGGTATCGATGCACTGGAGGACGCGGGCATCGACGCCCTGATCGCCCGCGAACTCCGGCACGCAGTCGATCGGGGTGAGCTGCCGCCGAATGCCCATCTGCCGACCCTGGTGGTGGGCCTGGTCGCGCTGTTCAACGGCGTCATCATCGCGCTGCGGCTGGTGAATCCGCAGGGCATCGCGGCCATGTACCGCCAGCAGCTCGCGCTGTTCCGGGCCGGGGCGCGCGCCGCCAGCCAGCGTCCACTGCAGTCCTGAACAGACGACCACTGCATGCATCCTCACCGCACCGCAAGGCGCGGTACCCGATTGATGCACATCAAGGTGGCAGGTGATGGCTGACATAGAGTGACCGCGTTGGACCTGACCCGCCTATTTCACCAGGGCGTAAGGGAACGATGACGGCAATGAAGATCGACAGGCCGCCCCCGGTCGGACAGACCGAGGCGAGCAACGCGCTCCTCGCGCTCGGCTTCCGGCCCTTCTTTCTGCTCGCCGGTCTCGCCGTGCCGGTGCTGATGGCCCTGTGGCTGGCCCAGTGGTCCGGCTGGCTGGCACCGTCCGACTACTATGGCGTGATCGGCTGGCACGCCCACGAAATGCTGTTCGGCTACACGGCGGCGGTCATTGCCGGCTTCCTGCTCACCGCCGTGCGCAACTGGACCGGACAACCGACCCCGACCGGCACGCCGCTGGGCTTGCTGGCCCTGCTCTGGCTGCTCGGCCGGCTGTTGCCCTTCCTGCCGGTACCGGATCCGGTGATCGCCGTCGTCGACGTGGCCTTCCTGCCGCTGGTCGCACTGACCCTGGCCGGTCCGCTGTTTCGGGGTGCCAACAAGGTCAACCGGGTGATGCTGGTGCTGCTCGGCCTGATGAGCCTCGCCAACCTCATGGTCCATGCCGAGGCGCTGGGCGCCGCCCCGGGCTGGGCACGTCGCGGCCAGGACCTGATGCTCGACGGGGTGCTGGTGCTGATCCTGATGGTCGGCGGGCGGGTGATGCCCTTCTTCACCGAAATGGCGGTCGCGGGTGCCGTGCCGGTGCGGCGCCGTGGCATCGAGGTCGCCACCTTCGCCGGCGCCCTTGTCCTGCTGCTGGCCGATGTCCTGCTGGGTCGCGCTCATCCGCTGGCCGGCGGGACGGCACTGGTGCTGGGCCTGGTCCAGGCGCTGCGGCTCGCCGGCTGGCACGATGCGCGGCTTTGGCGGCTGCCCATGCTGTGGGTGCTCTACACCGGCTATGGCTGGGTCGTGCTGTCGCTGCTGCTCCGCGGCCTGTCTGCCTTCGACCTGTATCCCGCCAGCCCCGCGCTGCACGCCTTCACCGCAGGCGGTATCGGCGTGCTGACTCTGGGCATGATGGCACGGGTCGCGCTCGGCCATACCGGCCGCGCCATCGAGCCGGCCGCGGCGACCGTGCTGGCCTTCGTGCTGGTAAACCTCGCCACCGCCCTGCGGGTGTTCGGACCCTGGGCAGTGCCGCGGGCCGCGCACGGGTGGGTCGATGCCGCCGGTGTGTTGTGGATGCTGGCCTTTACCCTGTTTCTGGTCGTCTATCTGCCGATCCTGTGGCGACCGCGCGTGGATGGACGGCCCGGATAGGCCTGACTGGCGAGATAACTGGTCGCGTGCCCGATTGAGGCGGGCGACGGGGATGTTATGATGCAGCAGACGTGCAACCCGCACGAACCGCTGCGAGACCTGCATGCCCATCGTCGAGAAGCTGCGCGAGTTCCTGCGCCTGGAATCCTCCGGCGGCATCCTGCTGCTGATCGCTGCCATCCTCGCCATGGTGGCGCAGAACTCGCCGCTGAGCGGCCTGTACGACGCCCTGCTCGATACCCATGTCGAGATCCGGGTCGAAGACTTTGCGATCGGCAAGCCCCTCCTGCTGTGGATCAACGACGGCCTGATGGCCGTGTTCTTCTTCCTGATCGGCCTGGAGGTCAAGCGCGAGTTCCTGGCCGGCGAGCTGTCCGACCCCAGCCGCGTGATCCTGCCGGTGATCGCTGCCATAGGTGGCATGGCGGTACCTGCCGCCATCTATGCGGCCGTCAACTGGAACGATCCGGTCGCACTGCAGGGCTGGGCCATTCCCGCGGCGACGGATATTGCCTTCGCGCTGGGTGTGCTGGCGCTGCTGGGCAGCCGCGTGCCCACCTCGCTCAAGCTCTTCCTGATGACGCTGGCAATCATGGACGACCTGGGCGCCATCATCATCATTGCCCTGTTCTACAGTGCTGGCCTGTCGATGTCATCGCTGCTGGTCGCCGGTGCGGCCATGGTGATCCTGTTCATCATGAACCGTCGCGGCGTGCTGGCGCTGCCGGCCTACATGCTGGTCGGGCTGGTACTCTGGGCGGCGGTGCTCAAGTCCGGCGTCCATGCCACCCTGGCCGGCGTGATGCTGGCCTTCTTCATCCCCTTTCGCGCCGCCCCCGGCGAGGACCAGACGTTGCTGGAGCGTCTGGAGCACGACCTGCATCCGAGCGTGGCCTACGGCATTCTGCCGCTGTTCGCCTTTGCCAATGCCGGGGTATCGTTGTCCGGGCTGACCATGGAATCCTTCGTGCATCCGGTGCCGATGGGCATCGCCCTGGGCCTGTTCCTGGGCAAGCAGATCGGTGTGTTCGGCTTCAGCTGGGTATGCATCCGGGCAGGCCTGGCCGAGCTGCCGCGCGGCGCCAGCTGGCTTCAGCTTTTCGGGGTGTCGACCCTGTGTGGCATCGGTTTCACCATGAGCCTGTTCATTGCCTCGCTGGCCTTTCAGCAGGGTGGCCAGGGCATGGCCGTGGACAACCGCATCGGCATCCTCCTGGGATCACTGGCGTCGGGCGTGTTCGGCTATCTGATCCTGCGCTGCTCTGGCGGGAAGGGGGCATCTGCAAGCTAGAGTGTCAGCCGTGCATACAGCTTCGGCAGTTCAGCCGGCAATTGTTCGGGGCGGCGAATGACCAGGTAGTCGTTGCTGCCGAACAGGTAGGGCAGATAGTCGTTGCCCTGTTCGTCGATGGTCACGCAGAAGGGCCGCAGGCCGGCGCGGCGCGCCTCCTGGATGGCACGGCGGGTATCCTCGATACCGTAGCGGCCCTCGTAGGCATCCAGGTCGTTGGGCTTGCCGTCGGTCAGCATCAGCAGCAGGCGACGGTCGGTGCCCCGCGGCGCCAGCAGCTTCTGGCCGTAGCGCACGGCCGCGCCCATGCGGGTGTAGTAGCCGGGCCGGATGGCCTGGATGCGGCCGCGCACCCGCGCGCCGTAGCGTTCATCGAAATGCTTGATCAGATGCACCCGTACCGGATCGCGACGGCGCGAGGAGAAACCGTAGATGGCGAAGGGATCGCCGGTCGCGGCCAGTGATTCCGAGAACAGGAACAGGCTGTCGCGGATGACGTCGATGACCCGCTGGTGGTCGTTGACCCAGGTATCGGTGGACAGCGACAGGTCGGCCATCAGCAGACAGGACAGGTCGCGCGCGCCTTCGCGCAGGTCGCGGTACAGGCCATTGCCGAGGGCGCCGCGGCCGCTGCGCCGGTCGGCGGCGAACTGCTGGTAGGCGTCGAGGTCGATCTCCGGCCCGTCCGGTTGCGCGCGCAGCCAGCTGCGTGCCGGCGCCAGTGCCTGGAACTGGCGCTTCAGGCGCCGCGCCAGCGGCCGCAGGTGATCGGGCAGTTCGGCGGGTTCGGCGTCGCCGCTCACCAGCGGCAGCACCCGGCAGTGGTCGGGGATCAGCTCGCCCCTGCGCCAGTCCCATTCCGGCAGCCGACAGCCGGCGCCGGTTACCGGGTCATCGTTGGCCTCGCCGGGCAGGTCCAGGTCGAACTTCAGCCGCGCCGCGCGGGTGTTGCCCGAGCGGGTGACGCTGACCCGCTCGATGTCCTGAGCCACTGATTCGGCCTGGTCCAGGTCCTCGTTGTCCTCGGCGCCGCGATCCACACGCACGTATTCGCCCCAGCTGAAGATGTTCTCCATGCGAATGGTGACCAGCCCGCGATCAGCCTCGGGTTCGTCCACCCGCTCGGCACGCCGGCGACGGGCGTCTTCCAGCGCCCGGGCCCGGTCGCGCTGGCTGGCGTCATCGTCGGGCTGTTCGGGCGCGGCCGAGGCCTCGCCCAGTGGCGGCGCCGGATGCAGCCAGAGCACCACCGGTTGCGGTACCGAGCGACCGGTCGGCAGCCGGTCCTGGCTGCCGGGCCGGAGCAGCGCCTGGCGGATAGTGCGTTCCGCCGCCTGCTCGCTGCGCGGCAAGCGTTGCGGGGGCGTGCGCTCGCGCAGATGCGCCTGCACCAGCAGGTCATAGCGCCGACGCAGGCCGGGGAAGGCCTGCAGCGCGGCTCGGGTGCGCTGCTGGCTGGCACGGAACCAGTCGTCGCCGCCTTCCGGCGCGGGCGTGGCGGCCAGTGCCGCCAGCCAGACGTAGAGATCCCGATTCAGGCTTGCCGTGGGCAGCCAGTCGATCACCGGCGGCAGCCGCAACGCCCGTTCGTCGCGCCAGGCCAGCGTGATGCGGTCGCCGATGCCGGCGACCCGTTCCAGCCAGGCCCGCGGCCCACCGTGTTCGGTGGCCTCGGCCGCCTCGATGGCCAGTGCGCCGTCACCGCCGAGAGCGCGGAACAGGATGCCCAGCCGACCCTGGATGTCGGCCAGGCGCACGGCGGCGTCGGGATAGCCGCGCCGTGCCACCCGCGTGATCAGGCGGTGCCAGAGCGCTCCGACCTGTTCTTCCATGTCGGGATCACCTCGAAGCCTTGGGCTGGATGATGCGTGGTCGGTTCGGCCTTGCCGAGCTGGCCCCGGACCACGCGTTCGGCCTCGGTGTCCGCCACCCATTCCAGCAGCGAAGGCTGGCCGAGCGGCGCCTGCACCTGGCGGCAGGCCTGGATGCACTGGCTGCACTGGGTGCAGGTGAACATGCGCCGCTTGATGCCGCGCGGATTGAGACGCATGGGACAGACGTTGTCGCAGGCATTGTTGCAGCTCTGGCAGGCGCGGGCCCGGCGGGCGTCGAAGCCCACCACCATGGCGCGGTCGTTGGCCATCCAGGCCAGGCTCTGGAACAGCCCGACGGCGCAGCCGAAGCGACAGAACAGGTGCCGGGCGAGCGCGAATTCGATCACCAGGGCCAGCGTGCCGGCGGTGAGAAATATCGTCTGGTTGCGGGTCAGGCTGCCGGTGAAGAGGTTGTGGTAGATCTCGAACGGCGGCAGCAGATAGGTGAGCAGGGTCAGCGCCCAGAGGAAGGCGAAGCCGAGTACTGCCAGTGCCACCGCGATCCACCAGGCCGGATGGGTCTTCAGGATGCTGCCGTCGGGCTGGTGCACAGGCAGCGGCCGGCGTTCCCACAGCGAGGGCCGGCCGAAGGCACGCAGCATCAGGCCGTTGATCAGTTCCACCACGGAGAAGTGCGGACACAGCCAGCCGCAGTACAGCCGGCCCCAGCGCCAGGCCGTGCCGATCAGCAGCCCGCCGACCAGCAGGATCGGCAGCAGGCCGCGGGTGGCCAGGTTCCACACCGCCTCGGCGGGGCCGATCTCGCCGCGCTGGAAGGCCTCCAGCCCCAGCGTCCAGGGCTGCCCGAAGAGGATGAAATGGCCCAGTTCGAGATCCAGCCGGAAGATGTCGAGCGGCGGCGCCAGCAGGAACAGCACGAAGAACCCGGTCTGGGTCAGCATGCGCAGGCGGCGACGCTGTTCCGGGGTGCGCATCTCAGACCTCCAGCCTCGGACCGATGAGCGGAAACCGCCAGCACTGGCCGGCCAGGGCGCGCGCCAGACCGAGGATGCCGAGCATCACCAGGCTGGCATGGATGACGGTGAAGTAGGCAATGAGGATGGCCCAGGTGCCGGCCGCCTGGTAGCCGCCGAGCAGCAGGATGAGCAGGTTGACGCCGATGATGAGTGTCCCGGCCCACAGGCTGCCGTACCAGGTCTGGCGCAGGTGGCAGCGCGCCAGCGGCGGGGCGGTGTCGACGCGGCGCCAGTAGAGCAGGGCCAGCAGCACGAAGGCCAGCCCGGGAAGCAGCAGCAGGTTGATCAGGTACAGGCTCTGCGCAATCACGGCCAGGGTCTGTCCGGGTGGAGGCTGCTCAGTGTCCGCTGCCGAGGGTCGCATCGATCACCTCCATGAGTGCATCGGCGGTTTCCTCGTCGTCGGTCAGGGGTTCGACCAGCGCCGCACGGCAGGCCTCGCGCATCTCGAAGCCGCCCTCGATCAGGGTGGCGCAGTACACCAGCAGCCGGGTGGAGGCACCTTCCTCCAGGTCGTGGTCCTTGAGCGCGCGCAGCGACTGGCCCAGTCGCACCAGGCGCTCGGCCAGCGCCTCGTCGATGCCGGTCTCGCCGAGCAGGATGGCGCGCTCGATCTCGGGCGCGGGATAGTCGAAGCGCAGGGCCACGAAGCGCTGCCGGGTGCTGGGTTTCATGCCCTTGAGCAGGTTCTGGTAGCCGGGGTTGAAGGACACCACCAGCATGAACTCCGGCGGCGCCTCCAGCGTCTCGCCGGTGCGCTCCACCGGCAGGATGCGGCGGTCGTCGGTGAGCGGATGCAGCACCACGGTGGTGTCCTTGCGCGCCTCGACCACCTCGTCGAGATAGCAGATGGCACCCTCGCGCACGGCCCGGGTCAGGGGGCCGTCGTGCCATTCGGTACCTTCCCCCTTGATCAGGTGGCGACCGACCAGGTCGGCGGCGGTGAGATCGTCGTGGCAGGCGACCGTGGCCAGCGGCCGCCCCAGGCGCGCCGCCATGTGTTCGATGAAACGGGTCTTGCCGCAGCCAGTGGGCCCCTTGATCATCACCGGCAACTGGTGCCGCCAGGCGTGCTCGAACAGGGTAATCTCGTTGCCCTGCGGCAGATAGAAGGGGAGTTCACTGTCGCCGCCCGGCCGGGCGAGTGGCTGAATGCTCATTGGACCTCCTTCCCGCCAGTACGTTGAAAAGAAGGGGCGGAGCGGCGCGTTTGCGCCGACCACCCCAGGGCAGGCTCACCCCCTGCGGGGAAGGAGGGCACATTCCGCTCTCCCCCGCAGAAGCCACTTGCCGTCAGCTGCCCGCGGCCGGCTCCGGTTCGGAGCTGCCGACGAAGAAGCTGGCGAGATAGACCAGCAGGCCGACCAGGAACACCACGCCCGCAACCTCGCGCATCCAGTAGAAGGCTGCGATCTTTTCCTGCACCTCCATGAACGGCAGCGGGTCGGCGGTGAAGCGCTGCAGCCACACCTGGAGGATGCCGGCGCCGGTCAGGAACAGGGTGATGAACACGATCGACACCGTCATCAGCCAGAAGGACCACATCTCCAGCACCTGCGAGCTGCCGCTGTTGGCCGCGGTACGGCCGCGCAGCATCGGCATGGCGTAGGAGATGATGGTCAGTACGATCATCACGTAGGCGCCATAGAAGGCCATGTGGCCATGGGCCGCGGTGATCTGGCTGCCATGGGTGTAGAAGTTCACCGGAGCCAGGGTATGCAGGAAGCCCCAGACGCCTGCGCCCAGGAAGGCCATCACTGCAGTACCCAGTGCCCACAGCGTCGCCGCCTTGTTGGGATGGTTGCGGCGGCGGCGATTCACCATGTTGAAGGCGAATACCGTCATCATGAAGAAGGGGATGGGTTCCAGCGCCGAGAAGACCGAACCCCACCACTGCCAGTACTCGGGGGTGCCGATCCAGTAGTAGTGATGGCCGGTGCCGACGATGCCGGTGATCAGGGTCATGGCGATGATGACATACAGCCATTTCTCGATGACCTCGCGATCCACGCCCGTGACCTTGATCAGCACGAAGGCCAGGATCGATCCCAGGATCAGTTCCCACACGCCTTCAACCCAGAGGTGGACCACCCACCACCAGTAGTACTTGTCCTTCACCAGGTTGTCCGGGTTGTAGAAGGAGAACAGGAACAGCACCGCCAGACCGACCAGGCCGGTCATGAGTACCAGGTTGACCACCGTCTTGCGGCCCTTGAGCACGGTCATGCCGACGTTGTAGAGAAAGCCCAGCGCTACCACCACGATGCCGATCTTGGTAATGGTCGGCTGCTCCAGGAACTCGCGGCCCATGGTCGGCAGCAGGTCATTGCCGGTCATTTCCGCGAGCTTCGCGTAAGGCACCATCAGGTAGCCGACGATGGTCAGGGCGCCGGCGATCAGGAACACCCAGAACAGCAGTATGGCCAGTCCCGGGCTGTGCAGCTCTGTCTCGGCCTCCTCGGGAACCAGGTAGTAGGCGGCGCCCATGAAGCCGAACAGCAGCCATACGATCAGCAGGTTGGTATGCACCATGCGCGCCACGTTGAAGGGGATCTCCGGGAACAGAAAGTCCCCCACCACGTACTGCAGGCCCAGGATCAGGCCGAACAGTATCTGGCCAACAAACAGGCCGATGGCGGCAATGAAGTAGGGTTTTGCAACGGCTTGCGATGAATATTGCATCTCGGTTTCCTCCCGCTCCGCTCAGCCCTGGATGTTGGGTGGCCAGCCAGCCGTGTCGATTTCCGAGGTGTACTTCAGGAACTCGGCCACGGCGTCGAGTTCCTCGTCGGAAAGATTGAACTGGGGCATGCTGCGACGGCCCGGAATGCCCTCTGCCGGGCGGCTCCGGATGAAGGCGATGATGGCCTCCTTGCTGTTGCCGAAGCGCTGGTACACGTTGCCGAGCTCGGGCGCGAAGTAGGCGCCTTCGCCGAGCAGGGTGTGACAGCCGATGCAGTCGTTGTGCTCCCAGACCTTCTTGCCCAGCGCCACCTTCTCGGTGAGGTTCTGGCGGTTGTCGCGCTGCGGCAGGGTGCCTGCCGTGTCGAACGTCAGCGCCAGAAACAGCAGGATGAAGAACAGGCTCCCGCCGTAGAAGATGTTGCGCGCCATCGATTTGGTGAATCCGGATGACATGGGGTTGCCCTCCCTCCGCGGTTGCCGACACCGACGCCAGTGCCCGGAATCAATTGGACTCCCGCGGTCGGGATTTCACCTTGATGTACGTCAATCGGGTTGGGGCGTGAGGCGTGAGGAGCGAGGGGCCGGGGACCGGTCAGTGGCTGGTGCCGGCGGAGCGCGTGATCTTGTTGAACACGTTGTACTTGCCGGAGGGCTTGTTCATGGGCAGGTGCTTGATTTCCTTCAGGGTCCGGGCATCGTAGACGATCACGGCGCCGTCCTTGTCCCAGATCGACAGCAGGGCGTGGCGGCCGTAACGGTCGAATTCCACATGGGCTGCGGTCTTGCCCGGCGCGGGGCGCAGGGTGGTCTTGATCTCCAGTGTCCGCTTGTCGATGACATGGACGGCATCCCGGTTCGGGCCGAAGAAGACGTCGACCCAGGCGTAGGCGGAATTCTCGTGACTGCGCATGAAGAACCCGGGTCCAAGGGTGGGGATACGCCGGATCACCTTCCAGGTCTGCATATCGATCACCGTGACCTCGGCCTTTTTCAGGTGCGGCGTGGCCAGCACCGGCCGGCCGTCGATCTTCCAGGTGATGCCCGAGCCGAGATGGGGCATGCCGTCGAGTTCGATGTTGGCGAGCCTGCGGCCGACGTCCAGTTGCACCACCTGGCCGTTGCGCCCGTTGCGGGCGGCGCCGATCAGGTGGCGGTAGTCCTGGTCGAAGAAGAAGTCGTCGAGATAGTCGTCGAGGCGGATGCGCCGTACCGGAAAGGGCCCCTCGGCGCGTGCCACGCCCTCGCCCATGCGGTAGTCATGCATGGGGCCGTTGTACACCGGCAGCGGGTTATCGGCGTAGCTGATCTCCCAGACCTCGGGGATATCCTTGAGCGCGGCAATGAAGCTCTGCCGCGGCGGCGCGGCATAGACCGCGGATACGCGCGAGGTGCGGCCCTGGTCGTCACGTACCGGTATCACCCGAATCGGGTGCAGGTCGGCCGCGTCGAGCAGCACCAGGGTATGCGGCAGGTAGTTGGCTACCATCAGGTAGCGGCCGTCCCCCGATACCGCCAGATTGCGGGTGTTGATCCCGGCACGCACCTCGGCAACATATTCCAGGCCGTAGAGATCGAACTTGCTGATCCAGCCGTCGCGTGAGGCGAAATAGACGAAGCGGCCGTCGGGCGAGAACTTCGGCCCGCCGTGCAGGGCGAAGCGGGTTGGAATGCGCTTGATGGGTTCGAAGCGGTCACCGTCGAGGATGGTGGCATGATGATCGCCCAGTTCCACCACCACGAACAGGTTGCGCGGATCGGCATCGAATACCGGCTGATCCACCAGCCGCTGCTGCGGAATCATCAGCCGGTGGCTGGCGCCGATCTGTTTCAGGCCCCACTCGGGCACGGCCGGTAATGGCGTGTACACGTAGTCGACCAGTGCCGCGATCTCGGCCGCCGACAGCCGGTCGCCGAAGGCAGGCATCTGCGTCGCCGGCCGCCCCCTGGCGATCACCGGGCCAGCCGCCTCGCGGCGCAGTCGCTTCAGGTTCTCCGGCAGCAGCGCCGGGCCCATGCCGCCGAGGCGATCGGCACCATGGCAAGCGGCACAGTGGCGGGCATAGTTTTCGGCCGCGGTGGGCGGCTGTGCCGCCACCGCGGCGCTGCCGGCGGCGAGCAGCAGGGCCAGCAGCAGGCCGGCACAGTGACGGACACCGATGTGCTTGCCGGCAGCCGGGGTGGGGCGGTTTGCTCGCGGCATCACGCCTCGACCTTCAGCTTTACCTGCCGCAGGGGATCGGGGCGCGAGAAGGGCGTGACCGGCACCCGCGCAGCGCCTGCCCGTATGCCCAGCTCGTCATCGTCGAGATAGCAGCCGGGGTCCTCTGCCCAGGGGTCGCCGGTGATCTGCCAGGCGCGCACCCGGGTGTTGCCGCCGCAGATGTCGCGATGGGTGCAGGCGCTGCAGCGCCCCTTCACCGGCCGCTCGGCCTGTTTCAGGCCGGCCATCAGCGGGTCGGAGGTGTCGTTCCAGATCTGCGAGAAGGGCCGCTCGCGCACATTGCCCAGCGGATAGTCCCACCAGAAGGTGTCGGGGTGGACCGTACCCAGGTTGTCGATGTTGGCGATGTCCCGCCCCGAGGCGTTGCCGCCCCAGTCCGCGAGCAGCTGTCGCGCCAGTGCCGCCCGGTCCGGCAGGTGGCGCTGCACCCAGTGCAGCAGGTAGACGCCGTCGGCGTCGTTGTTGCCGGTAACGAACTCGCGATCGCGGCCTGCCTGCACGTCGGACCAGCTGGCCCGGATGAGCAGGTCCATCGCTTCCCGGGTCATGCGGAAGTGGGCATCGTCCTTGCGGTTGCGATTGCCGCGGCCGCCGTAGTTGAGGTGCGACAGGTAGAACTTGTCGACGCCTTCGTCATCCATCAGCGCCAGCACGTCGGGGAGCTCATGCGCGTTGTCGCGGGTCAGGGTCATGCGCAGGCCCACGCGGATGCCGGCATCGCGGCACAGGCGGATGCCGCCCAGGGCATCGTCGAAGGCGCCCTTGCGACGGCGAAAGGCATCATGGGTCTCGCGCAGGCCGTCGATGCTGATGCCGACATAGTCGTAGCCCACGGCGGCGATGTCGGCGATGTTGCCCTCGTCGATCAGGGTGCCGTTGGAAGACAGCGCCGTATAGAAGCCCAGCGCCTTCGCCTGGCGGGAGATCTCGAAGATGTCGGGCCGCAGCAGCGGTTCGCCGCCGGACAGGATCAGGGCCGGCACGCCGTACTCGCGCAGGTCCTGCATGACCGCCATCACCTCATCGGTGCCCAGCTCCCCGGGAAAGTCGCGGTCGGCGGAAATGGCATAGCAGTGCTTGCAGGTCAGGTTGCAACGACGCACCAGGTTCCAGATCACCACCGGTGCCCGCGGCCGGCCACGGGGCCGGAAGGGATGGTTGGCGGCGATGTCGTTCAGGAAGCGGCTGAGACGGAACATGGCGATGTCCTTTCCGGTTCGGGTGCGCGCAGGCGCAGGCCGGTCTTCTTGAGGACCCGGGTGCTGAACAGGATATCGTAGCGGGCCACGCGGCTGCCGAGCAGCTCGACCATTTCCGCGACCCGGCCGAATACCGCCTCGCGGTCGCGACCATGCACCATGGCGAACAGGTTGTAGGGCCACAGCGGCAGGCGACGCGGCCGCGCATAGCAGTGGCTGACCCAGTCCAGCCCGGCCAGCAGCTCGCCGGCCTTGTCGCGCAGCGGGTCGGGAATGTCCCAGACCGACATGCCGTTGGCCCGAAAGCCGAGGCGATAATGGTGCGGCACCGCGGCGATACGGCGGATGATGCCGGCCTGCTGCATGCGCTCGAGCCGTTCCAGCAGCAGGCCCTCGGCGATGCCCAGCCGCTCGGCGACCTGGCGGTAGGGTTCGGCCACCAGCGGCAGGCCGGCCTGGGTGGCCTCGATGATGGCGCGGTCGAGCGGGTCGATGATGGACATGGTCATACCTCGAACCTGAGATCCAGGAAGTATTCGCGTTCCTTCGGGAAGTTGTAGACCGGCAGTCCGGTGCCTTCCTCGATGGCCTCGATGCAGTCCTCGATCTCCTCGGGTGCCTCGGTGGCCAGAACAAACCACATGTTCAGCTCGTGGTCGCGGGCATAGTTGTGCGCCACTTCGGGCCGTGCCTCGAGCCAGGCCGCGACCCGGTCGAAATCGGCCTCGGGCACCGACATGGCCGCCAGGGTCAGTCCGCCGCCCATTCGCTCGGCGTTGTACAGGGGGCCGAAGCGGGACAGCAGGCCGCGCTCGAGCAGATCCTGCAGGGTGTCGATGAGTTGCTGTTCCCCGATGCCGAGTTCGTCCGCCACCTCGGCGAAGGGGCGGCGGCTCAACGGCAGGCCGTGTTGCAGGCGGTTGATCACCTTGCGTTCGATGTCGCCGAGTTCAGGCATGGCTTGCGGCCTCCTTCCCGCTCTCGGGCTGTGTCTGCTGCCGTGGCTGTTCGCGGTAGCGGGCACCGCACTGCTTGAAGCGGCGCAGGCTGAACAGCACCCGGTGGTCGATGTCGCCCAGGTCGTGATTGCGGATCAGCAGCTCGACCCGTCGCAGCACCGCCAAGCGGTCGCGGCCGTGGATCATGCAGTAGAGATTGTAGGGCCAGTCCGGCAGCCGTCGCGGACGCCGATAGCAGAGATTCACCCAGGGCACGCTGGCGAGCTGACGGCCGATCTCGGCGACCTGGTTGTCGGGCACGTCCCACACGACCATGGCATTGGCCCGGTAGCCGAGCTCATGATGCCGAACCACCACGCCAAAGCGCTTGAACAGGCCCTGCTCGCGAAATCGCGCCAGCCGGTCGATGACCTCGGTCTCGCTGCAGCCGGCCTGCTTGCCGAGCCAGGCGTAGGGACGGGATACCAGCGGCAGGCCGTTCTGGATCAGCCCGACCAGGACTTCGTCAAGGGCATCGAGCGTGATCGGTGCCCGGGCTTTCATCCCGACCACCGCAGATCGAAGCCCAGGTCGAGGAAGTAGTCCTCTTCCATGGGCAGGACGAGGAGCCGGCAGCCGGTCTCGCGGCCAATGTCGTCGAGGACCTGCTGCAGCCGTTCGGCATTCTCCGCCGTGACCACGAACCAGAGATTGAACTCGTCGTCGCGCTGGTAGTTGTGGTTGACCTCCGGGTGCGCACTGACCATGTCGGCCACGGCTTCCAGCCGGCCCTCGTCCACGCGGGCGGCAACCAGGGTGCTGGCACCGATGCGGTTGGGCCGGAACACCGGGCCGATGCGGCTGATGACGCCGCGTGCCTGCAGGTCGGCCAGGCAGTCCAGCACGGCCTGTTCGCTGACACCGAGTTGTTCGGCCAGTGCCGCATAGGGCCGCTCGCAGAGGGGAAAGTCGCGCTGGAAATCGTTGAGCAGGTGCCGTTCCAGCTCGCTGTAGCCGTCGTTCTCGCGGACCCTGACGGGGCTGTTCACAGGCCGATCCTCCCGGCGCGCGCGGTGAAGAAGATGCCGCTGGGTGTGCGCGCCGGCAGGCTGCCCAGCTCATCGAAAGTGCCGGTGTCGTAGATGCGCAGCCGGTCGGCGTCCCGCACCGACACCCACACCTGTTCGCCGCGCGGCGTGAACTCCATGTGCAGCACGCCCGGCCCCGGCTCGAGATGGCGGACCACCTTGTGGGTCTCGGTGTCGATCACCTGCACATGGCCGTTGTCGGGGAAGGCGAAGTTGACCCAGACCTGGCGCCCGTCGGGCCGTGCCATGACGAACACCGGCTGGCCCAACACCGGGATGCGGTCCAGCTCCCGCCAGGTTTCGGTATCGACCACCAGCACGCTGTGGTGGCCGACCGCGGGCACGAAGGCCAGCCGGCCGGCGATGGCCCAGCCCTCGAGGTGCGGCATCTTGTACACGGGCAGGCGTTGCTCGCCACGGCCGTAGTGGTCGAGAATGCGGCGCACGCCGCCTTCGGGATGCCACAGATCGAGCAAGGCCATGCCGTCCTCCCCGAACAGGCCGGCGATGTAGTGGCGGCCATCGGGGGTGATCAGGGCGTCATAGGGCTCCCGGCCGATGTCGGCGAAGCGGGTGATGACGGGCCGGTCACCGGCCGAGAAGTCGGCGATCCAGATCTGTCCGGCCTCGAACAGGCTGAACACGAAGCGGTTGCCGGGGGCATCGACCAGCCCCACCACCTTCGAGCGGCGGCCATCCACCTCGGCCGGTATGTCGGCCACCGGTGACAGGTCGCTGGCACGGAATACCTTGACGCCGCCCGGGCTGTAGTTGCTGACCGCAATCAGCCGCCCGTCCTGGGAAATGGCGCCGCCGATGCTGTTCCCGGCCTGCAGGGTGCGCGCCACCAGTCTGCACTGGAGCAGATCCACCTTGCTCAGGCCGCCGTCGCGCCCGAAGACGAAGGCGTAGCGGCCATCGCGCGAATAGACCGCCGAGGCATGGGACAGATCACCGAGTCCCTCGATCCGCCCCAGGCTGCTGCGGCCGGTGGTCTCGATCACCTGCACGCTGCCACTGGCGCGCTCGATGACGATGCCCAGATCGCCCGTGCCGCGCGGCTCGCAGGCGCCGGCAGTGGTGGCTATCAGCAGCAACAGGGTTGCCAGCCACCTCATGGCCGGATCTCCCCGGCACGGAGCTGGTCGATGATCCAGCGGGCCTCGGCCTCGCTGAGGAAGGGCCGCCAGGGCGGCATGGCCGTGCCGGGCCGGCCGTCGAGCACCGTGCTCAGCAGCAGCGTATCGGGCTTGCCTGCCAGGGCGTCGGGGGTGAGGGCCGGACCCAGGCCACCCTTGAGGGTGAGCCCGTGACAGGAGCCGCAGTCCTGTGCGACGAGGGTGCGCAGCGCCGCCTGCCGGGCCGCGTCCGGAGCAGGAAACGCGGTCAGGGGGATGACGAGCAGCAGGGTAGCGCTAGTGAACCGCACGGTGCGACACCTTGGGCAGAGCGGACACCGGGTCCGACCCAAACCAGTTGAGCGCGTCGGCCAGTTCGACCACACGCCCGATGACGAGGAT
The DNA here is from genome assembly GCF_027000115.1 of Thiohalobacter sp. Lineage (NCBI taxonomy): Bacteria > Pseudomonadati > Pseudomonadota > Gammaproteobacteria > Thiohalobacterales > Thiohalobacteraceae > Thiohalobacter > Thiohalobacter sp. The sequence continues at coordinate 125,992 of NZ_JALTON010000040.1, forward strand.
GACGGGCGAAGAGAGCCCGGCGGCCTCGGCCGCCGCGGCCAGTTCCCCGAGGGTGGAGACCACGCGACGCTGCCGGGGCGTGGTGCCCTCCTGCACGGCAGCGGCCGGTGTGTCGGCGGGCAGGCCTGCGGCGATCAGGCGTTCGCCGATCTGCCGGGCATGGGCCAGTCCCATGTAGACGACCAAGGTGGTTTCGGGATCGGCCAGGCCGTCCCAGTCCAGTGCCAGCGTCTCGTTGTCCTTGAAGTGACCGGTGACGAAACGCACCCCGCGCGCCAGTCCGCGATGGGTGAGCGGGATGCCGGCGTAGGCCGAGCAGGCGGCTGCGGCCGTGATGCCCGGGACCACCTCGAAGCCGACCCCGCGGCGCAACAGGTACAGAGCCTCCTCGCTGCCACGGCCGAAGATGTAGGGGTCGCCGCCCTTCAGCCGTACCACGACGCGGCCGGGCGCCGCCAGGCTGGCGAGCAGTTCGTTGATGTTCTCCTGCGGGACGCAGTGATGCCCGGGCATCTTGCCCACGGCAATGCGCGTCACGCCGGTGGGAACCAGGGAAAGGATCTCCGGCGAGACCAGGCGGTCATAGACCACCACGTCTGCCGTCTGCAGCAACCTCAGGGCCTTGACCGTCAGCAGGTCGGGATCCCCGGGGCCGGCGCCGACCAGATACACCCTCATGTCATCTGTCATCGCCTTGACCTCTGCTCCGTGAGGGGCGGCGGCGAACCGCCGCCCCCTGGCCCAGCGGGCCTGTTTCAGTAGATGTCGTGCATGGTGTTGTAGACGTTGAACTTGCCGGTCGGGGTCACCAGGCGCTTGTCCTTGATGACCTTCTTGAGCTTCAGGGTCTTGTCGTCGAGCACCACGATGGCGGATTCCTCGGTCTTGCCGTTCCAGACGGAGAACCAGACCTCGTCACCGGCCTCGTTGTACTCGGGTTGCACCACGCGCTTGGGTCCCTCGCCAAGCCCGGCCCATTCGGCAATCGGCAGGACCTTGAAGCCGGCATCCAGGTTCCTGATGTCGAATACGGCGACCGACTGGCTGATCTTGGGATCGGGATTCAGCGCCGTGTCGACATACAGATGCCGGGATTTCGGATGGGTCTTGATGAACAGCGAGCCGCCGCCCTGACCCTTCAGCGTGCGCACCACCTTCCAGGCATGCTGCTTGTGGCCCTTCGGGTCGGTGCCGATGACCGCGATGGTCTCGTCACCCAGATGGCTGGTGGCCCACACCGGCCCGTACTTGGGATCGTTGAAGTTGGCGCCACGTCCGGGGTGCGGGATCTTGCCCACCTCGATGAGTTTCACCAGCTTGTCGGTCTTGGAGTCGATCACCGCAATCTTGTTGGACTTGTTCGCTGCCGTCAGGAAGTAGCGGTGGGTGACATCCCAGCCGCCGTCATGCAGGAAGCGCGCGGCGTCGATGCTGGTGATCTTGAGGTTGTCGAGATCCTCGTAGTTCACCATCAGCACCTTGCCCGTCTCCTTGACGTTGACGATGAACTCCGGATGCTCGTGCGACGCCACGATGGCCGCGACGCGCGGCTCCGGATGATATTCCTGGGTGTCCACCGTCATGCCGCGGGTGGCGACGATCTTCAGCGGCTCCAGGGTGTCGCCGTCCATGATCACGAACTGCGGCGGCCAATAGGTGCCGGCAATGGCGTACTTGTCCTCCCAGCCCTTGAACTTGGAGGTCTCGACCGAACGCGCCTCCATGCCGACCTTGATCTCGGCGACCTTGGTCGGGGCCTTCGCCCAGAGGTCGATCATGTCCACCTTGGCGTCACGGCCGATGACGAACAGGTAGCGGCCTGAGGCGGACAGTCGGGAGATGTGTACCGCATAGCCGGTGTCTATGGTGGTCACGATCTTCTTGCTGTCGCCGTCGATCAGTGCCACCTGTCCGGCATCACGCAGGGTGACCGAGAACAGGTTCTTCAGGTTCAGGTTGTTCATCTGCTTCTTCGGGCGTTTCTCCGGCGGCACCAGTACCTTCCAGGTGGCCTTCATGTCCGCGAGGCTGTATTCCGGCGGTTGCGGTGGCTCGTGCTGGAGAAAACGGGCCATCAGGTCGACTTCGGCCTCGGTCAGATCACCCGAGGTGCCCCAGTTGGGCATGCCGGCCGGGGAACCGAAGTTAATGAAGGCCTTGAGGTATTCAGTACCGCGCTTGAGCGTGATGTCGGGTGTCAGCGGCTTGCCGGTGGCGCCCTTGCGCAGCACGCCGTGGCAGCCGGCACAGCGCTCGAAGTAGATCTGGGTCGCCCGCTGCTTCTCGGCGGCGGTGATGGGTGGTGGTGTCGGGCCCTTGGCCACTTCTTCTGCTTTCGGCGTCATCGCCGAGGGCGGGCCCATGTAGCGCATCTCGCCGGGCTTGGTGCCCGGGTGTCCGGTGGATTTCTCGGCGGCCATGACGCCGCCGGTGAGGGTCAATGCCGCCAGCGCTGCGGCCAGTGCCGTGCGGCGCATGCTAGGGTGTTTCATCGCCAGTTCTCCTTTCGTTTCCATGCGGCCAGTGGGGGCAGGGTCCGTTTTAGACCTTTCCGCGATCGTTGCCTTGATGTAGGTCAACGGCCCCCGGCTCCCCGTCCCGGGCGGCTTCCTGTTCCGCTGCGCGCCGCAGGTTGCTGTGCCGCTCGCGTCTGCGGCGCCGCTCCACCAGCGGCGGACACTTGTGGTCGTTCCAGTAGGTCACCTGGCAGTCCAGGCAGTAGTGGCATTCGTTGGCGTTGATCTCGCCGGTGGGTGCAATGGCACGTACCTCGCATTCGCGGGCGCAGATCTGGCAGGGATGTCCGCACTCCCGACGCCGCCGCAGCCAGTCGAAGATGCGAAAGCGGCCGGGATAGGTCAGCGCCGCGCCCAGCGGGCACAGGTAGCGGCAGAAGAACTTGCGGTTGACCAGCGCGATGGCCAGCAGCGCCAGGGCATAGAGGACTTGGGGCCACTCGCGCTGGAAACGCAGGGCGATGGTGGTCTTGAAGGGCTCCACTTCGAGAAAGGGTGCGACACTCGCCATACCCTGCAGGAACAGCCCCAGCAGTCCGAGCAGGATCACATATTTCAGCGCCAGCAGGCGCTCGTGCAGCATCTGTGGCAACTCGAACTGGCGTACGCCCAGCCGCCGTGCCAGCTTGTTGAGCAGTTCCTGCAGCGCCCCGAAGGGGCACAGCCAGCCGCAGTAGACACCCCGGCCCCAGAGCAACAGGCTGACGGCGACATAGCCCCAGAGCAGGAATACCAGCGGATCGAGCAGAAAGGTCTCCCAGCTGAAATCGTGGACCAGGGCATCGAGAAAGGTGAAGACGTTGACGATGGAAAGCTGCGCCAGCCCGTACCAGCCGATGAAGACGACGGTGAACAGCAGGAAGCCGTTGCGCAGCCAGGCCAGCTGGCGAGGCATGCGCACCATCAGGTCCTGCAGCATGAGTATGACGGTGAGCAAAACCAGCGCCACACCCAACACTACGATTTCGGGGTAGCGCTGGAGCCACAGATGCTGCCACAGGGGGCGACCCAGCGCCGTGCCGTCCTTGGAACCCGCATCAGTCTCGCTCATGGGCAGGCCGCGCGCATGCGCGACTTCCTGCAGGGAGCGGGTGATGGAGGCATTGAGCACCATCATGGTGATGGTCGCGCCACTGATGGCATCCAGCGTGGCATAGCCCTCGCGGGGCGCACCACCGATCTTGATGCGCTGGCGGACATTGATGCCCGGATACTGGGCGATGAAGCGCTCCAGGTCGGCATCCGTCACCCCGGCCAGCAGGATGGGCTCCTGATGGGCGATGATGCGCACGCCGCGAATGGTGCCCTCGGTGTCGATCGCCACCAGGGTGCGGATCGGCTTGCCCGAATAGGCCGGGATGGGCACCACCTCGTCGGTATAAAAGACGAAGCCCAGCACGCCGCGCGGGCCCAGTACGGTAGCCACCGGAGGATGGCCGTCGAATGCGGTGATGTCGCGGGCCCCGGGGAAGTAGTCCCGCACCAGGATTTCCAGCGGCGGCGCCTCGATGTGCGCCGCTGTCGCAAGGGTCGAGACCAGCCAGAGCAGCAGGGCCGGGAAACCTAAGAGTCGTCGATGGGTCATTCGTCATGTCACCCCTTGCCTGTTGCTTATACGCGGTGGGTCAGGCCCGCTCCTTGACAGGGATCAAGCCCCTGTCGGACAGTGGAAGCCCCCTATCGCACGGAAGGAGCCGATCGCCATGCGCTGGACAGCACTCGTTCTCTGCCTGTTTGCAACTGCGGCGCTGGCCACGGTGCAGGGCGCGCGCGTCGACTACACCCTGGGCGGCCAGCATTTCACCGGCTGGCTGGCCTGGGACGATGCCATCGAGGGCAGGCGCCCGGGGGTACTGGTGGTGCACGAGTGGTGGGGGCACAACGCCTATGCCCGGCGCCGCGCCGAGATGCTGGCGCAGGCCGGCTACACCGCCTTTGCACTCGACATGTATGGCGACGGCCGCACCGCCGATCACCCCGACGATGCGAAGCGCTTCATGCAGGCGGTGCTGGCCGACATGCCGGCGGCGGAACGCCGTTTCCGCGCTGCCCGTGCCCTGCTCGCGCAGCACCCCACCGTCGATCCCGAACGCATCGCTGCCATCGGCTACTGCTTCGGCGGCGGCATCGTGCTGCACATGGCGCGCGTCGGCGAGGACCTCGATGGCGTGGTCAGCTTCCACGGCTCACTGGGCACGGACCTTCCGGCCCGGCCCGGGGCGGTGAAGGCCCGGTTGCTGGTGTTTACCGGCGGCGCCGATCCCTTCGCACCGCCCGAGCTGGTGCGGGCCTTCGAGGAGGAGATGCGTGCCGCCGGTGCCCGTCTCGAGCTGCACGTCTATCCGGACGTGAAGCACAGCTTCACCAATCCCGAGGCCGATGCCTTCGCCGCGCGCTTCGGTATGCCGCTGGCCTACGATCGTGCCGCCGACCGGGATTCCTGGCAGCGCACGCTGGGGTTCCTGGAGGAAATCTTCGCCCGCTGAGCCCCCGATGCCGGTTCACAACGAGGACATCGCCGCCGCCTTCGACGAGATCGCCGAGCTGCTCGAGCTGCAGCAGGCCAACCCCTTCCGGGTACGGGCCTATCGCACCGCCGCGAGGAACATCCGCAGTCTCGGCGAGGAACTCACGGATCTGGTCGCGTCCGGGGTCGACCTGACCGAACTGCCTGGCATCGGCGAGGACCTGGCAAAGAAGATCCGGGAGTTCGTGACCCGGGGCCGGCTGGCCTATCTCGACTCGCTGCGCCGGCAGTTGCCGCCGGGCGTGGTCGATCTGCTGCAGGTGCCGGGCCTGGGGCCGAAGCGGGTGCGGGCGTTGTACGAACAGCTCGGCGTACACAGCCTCGCCGGGCTGGCGAAGGCCGCCCGCGATGGCCGCCTGCAGTCGCTGCCGGGTTTTGGCCCGAAGCTGACGGCGCAGATCCTCCACCGCATCGAGACCCGTCGCACCGAAAAGAAGAAGCGCTTCCTGCGTGCTGTCGCCCGCCAGTATGCCGAGCCGCTGCGCGAGCGCCTGGCTGCCATCGAGGGCGTCGAGGCCGCGGTCATCGCCGGCAGCTACCGGCGTGGCCGGGAGACGGTGGGTGACATCGATCTGCTGGTGACCAGCGGCCGGCCGGCGCCGGTCATGCAGGCGCTGGTCGAGTACGACGAGGTCGCCGAGGTACTGTCGCGCGGCAGCACCCGGGCCTCGGTGGTACTGCGCAGCGGCCTGCAGGTGGATTTGCGGGTGGTGGCTGCGGAAAGCTTCGGCGCTGCCCTGCACTACTTCACCGGCAGCAAGGCCCACAACATCGCCATCCGCAAGCTGGGCCGGGCACAGGGACTCAAGATCAACGAATACGGCGTGTTTCGTGGCCAGCGCCGCATCGCCGGACGTACCGAGGCCGAGGTCTATGCCGCGGTCGGCCTGCCGCTTATCCCGCCACCGCTGCGCGAGATGCGCGGCGAGATCGAGGCGGCACGCGCAGGCCGGCTGCCGCGGCTGGTCGAGTGCGCGGACCTGCAGGGCGACCTGCATGCCCACACCCGCGAGACCGACGGCCAGCTCGACCTGGAGGCGCTGGCCCGGGCCGCGCGGGCGCGGGGGCTGAAGTATCTTGCCATCACTGACCACAGCCAGCGCCTGAAGATGGTACATGGCCTGGATGCCGGGCGTCTGGCCCGGCAGATGGCTGCCATCGACGCGCTCAACGACCGGCTGCGCGGCATCCGCCTGCTCAAGGGCATCGAGGTGGACATCCTCGAGGACGGCTCGCTGGACCTGCCCGACCGGGTGCTGTGCCAGCTCGATCTGGTGGTGGCCTCGGTCCACAGCCGCTTCGGCCTGAGCCGGCGCCGCCAGACCGAGCGCCTGCTGCGGGCGCTGGACCAGCGCTGCCTGTCCATCCTCGGCCACCCCACCTGCCGGCTGATCTTCCAGCGCGACCCCATCGATATCGACTTCGATCGCGTGCTCGAGGCCGCCCGCCAGCGCGGCTGTGCGCTGGAACTCAATGCCCAGCCCCAGCGGCTCGACCTCGACGACGTGCACGCCCGTGCCGCCGCCGAGGCCGGCATTCCCATCGCCATCAGCTCGGATGCCCACAGCGAGGCCGATCTCGACGGCCTGGAGCACGGCGTATTGCAGGCCCAGCGCGCCTGGCTGCAGCCGCAACAGGTGCTCAACACCCGCCCGCTGCGGGAACTGCGCCGGTTTCTGAAATCGACCCTGGCGTGATGCGCGGCTTGCGTCAGGGTGTCGTTCAGGGGATCTCTTCTATGTAGGTACGTGCAATGGGCGTTTGCACATAGGCCTTCCTGCCGTCGATGACGGCCCAGAAATAGTAGTAGCCCTTCTGTGGCTCGCTGGTCACCTTGCCGTCCTTCACGATCCAGCTCTTCACATGCTCGCCATCGGCGTAGGTGACGCGATAGTCGCCTTCGAGGAAGGTCACGCCCAGCCGCGAGATGCGGTTCTGCTGTTCCTGGGTACAGCCGGCGGTCAGGGCGATTGCCGCCAGCAGTGCCAGCATCATGGATGTCCGTCGCATGGTGTTTCTCCTGGTTGAATCCGGAATGGCCGCAGTATAGCCCGCATATTTCACCAGGGCGGAAGCGGGCGGCAGGCAACTGGTTGACCTGGGGGCAATGAACCAGATTTCTTGCCCATGGCCCGGAGTACGATTCGTGCCGCCCGCATCCTGCTGCGGCCCTGGCGGATTTTCGCTCGGCCTCGGGGGTGCTTCACTCAAGCCGTAGCGACGGCTACGGCTTGAGCGCCAGCCCTCCCCGAGCCCGGCTGCAAATCCGCCATCATCCGCAGCCCCTGGTGAAATATGCGGGATAGCGGAAGCCGGCATGAACCCGGCCGGGCCTTGGTGCAACATGCGGGCCTGTGGTTTGATGGGCGCTTTCAGCGGAAGGGTTCAGATGTTCGCCTGGTATCGAGACTGGCGCCGCCGGCGCCTGCTGGCCACTGCCGATCTGGATGGGCCGGACTGGCAGCGCGCCGAGGCCGCCCTGCCCCTGCTGGCGCCGCTGTCGGATGACGAGCGCGCGCGCCTGCGTGCGCTGGCCGCGCTGTTCCTGGCCGAGAAGCAGCTCACCGGCGCCGGCGGCTTCGTGGTCGATCGTCATGCCGCGCAGGTGATTGCATTGCAGGCGGCGCTGCCGATTCTAGAACTGGGGCTGGACTGGTACCGGGGCTGGGTCGAGGTGATCGTCTATCCCGAGCGCTTCCTCACCCGGCACGAGTTCGTGGACGAGGCCGGCGTGGTCCACGAACAGGAACGGCCACTGGAGGGCGAGTCCTGGCTGCGCGGACCGGTGATCCTGTCCTGGCCGGAGGTGGCCGAGGGCGGGGCGCTGGACGGCGACAACCTGGTGATCCACGAGTTCGCGCACAAGCTGGACATGCTCAATGGTGCGGCCAACGGTTTTCCGCCCCTGCATCCCGGCATGGACCGCCGGGCCTGGACCGAGGCCCTGTCCGCCGCCTTCGAGGACTTCCGGGCGCGCGTGGACAGTGGCCGGCCATTGCCCTTCGACGGCTATGCCGCGGAGGATCCGGCAGAGTTTTTCGCCGTCGTCAGCGAGGTGTTCTTCGAGTGGCCGGCACGGATCTGGGACCACTATCCCGCGGTGTACGAACAGCTCAAGGCCTTCTATCGCCAGGACCCCGTGGCCCGGCTGCACGCCTGGCGTGCCGGGCCGCGCTGATCATTCCCCGGCCAGGCGCGCCAGCCAGGCGTTGATGGCGTCCGATTCGTACAGCCACTCCACGCGGCCGTCCTCGTGCGTGATGCGCAGGCAGGGCACCTGCACCTTGCCCCCGCCGGCTTCGAGTTCGGCGCGGGCGGTTTCGTCGTTGCGTGCATCGCGCTCTGCGACCTTGAGTCCCAGGCGACGGAGGTTGCGGCGCACGCGGATGCAGAAGGGGCAGGTGGGGAAGTGGTAGAGCACCAGATTCGCCGTGCGCGCATCCAGGGCCGCCTGGGCCGCCGCGTCGCGGCGTACCCGCCCGGAGACGGGTGCATGCAGCCAGGCCAGCATCACGGGGGCCAGCAGCAGCCGTACGAAGCGGAAGAAGCCTCGGATCACGATTTTCATGGGCGGTATCCAGCGGCATTGCGGCGGGCGCCCATTCTAGCAGGGGCGTCGGGAGCTGGGTATGGGAGAGATGGCGTGGCCCGGATGAAGCGTCGCGGAATCCGGGAATGGCCTTGCCCCGGATTCCGACCCTGCGGGTCTGCATCCGGGCTACACAAAACCCCCTGGCACGAAGATCGTTCGGTGACAGCAGGACCACCGGGGGCGGGTATGGGAGAAGGAGGGCACGGCCCTGCGGCCGTGCCCGCTCGGAGGTATCGGTACTCAGTGCTTCCCGGGTGTCAGCGCCGCGCCGCGCCGCTCCCAGTGGATGTAGGCCTGCAGGGCGATCATTTCGTCGGAGTCCAGCGCCAGCGGCTCGCTTTCCAGCGGGTTCATGATGCACCAGTTGATCATCTCGCCCAGCACCGCGACCTTGCCCAGCTGCTGCTGGAACTTGGGGTAGGTCTCGGGGTGGGTGTTGGTCGCGTTCGGATGGCACTGGTCGCAGGACACGCTGTTCCTGCTTTTCAGGCCGCCATGAAAGAGCTTGTCACCGCGTTCGACCACGGTCATGAATTCGGCCTGCCAGCGGTCGAGGTCGGCCTGGTCGAATTCGTCGGCCCGGGCGGTGGTGCCCAGGCTGCCGACCAGGGCCAGCGTGGCGATGGCGTTGACGATGCGATGCTTGTCCATGTTCGATGCCTCCTGATGTGCCCTGATCAATAGTGTTCCTGCGGCGGGATGCGCTTCGCCGGATCCTGGTATCGGGTATCCACCGGATGTCCCAGTTTCTCGTCGAAGGCCACCGTGCGGTTGGTGTTGTTGGGCAGGAAGTAGTGCAGGTCGACGTTGCCGGAGTGCACGTCGATCCACTGCCAGCCGGTGGCATCGCGCTCGAAGAAGGGGTCGGCGCGGTTCATGGGCACGGTCAGCTTGGCCAGATGGCTGGGCGCCTGGTTGTAGGTCGCGGGATAGGGCCAGGGCCAGGCCGTCGCCATCACCGAGTGGAAACTGATGTTGTCGATCTGGTTGTACTGGATCTGGTGTACATGACCGTAGATCACCGTGGCCTTGCGGAAGGGCTTGAGGAGCGCCTGCACCTGTTCGGCGTCCTCGGTCCAGAAGTTCCAGCCCTTGTAGATCTTCTGCAGCGGGGAATGCGAGAACACCACCACCGGGGTGTCATGGCTGACCCTGGCCAGATCCTCCGCCAGCCACTTGCGCTGGGCCTCGCCGACCATGAAGGGCGAGCCCTTGGGGTTGTCCAGCCGGGCCATCTCCTTCATGCGCGCCATGCCGTCCGGCCAGTTGCCGTGCATCCACTTGTCGTAGGTGAGGATGCTGTTGAGCACCACGAAGTGCACGCCCTTGTGGTCGAAGCTGTAGTGGTCGGGACCGAGCTGCTTGCGCCAGTACTCGCCCAGGTCCACGTAGTAGTCGTGCTCGCCCATGACGTAGTGGACGTCGCTGCGCAGGCCGCTGAGCAGTTCCAGGCCGTGGTCGATCTCCTCCGGCTTGCCGAGCTGCGCGATGTCGCCGCCATAGACGATGAAATCGGGCTTCGGGTCCAGCAGGTTGGTTTCGGCCACGGCACGGATCAGGCCACGGTCCCAGTTACGAACGAACTCGCGGCCCTTGATATGCGTGATGTGGGAATCGGAAAGAAAGGCAAAGGTGAAGTTGCGCGGATCGTTCTTGCCGAAGGCCAGTTCCACCAGGCTGAGGGGCAGGGTGCCCGCCGCGGCCAGGGCGCCGGCCTTTTTCAGAAAATCACGTCGGTTGATGCGGCTCATGTCTGTAATCCTCCCTTACTTGCGTGCGAACCGGTCCAGGTTCGGGCTGGTGAGCGCCTTCAGGAAGGCGACCAGGTCGGCCTTTTCCTCGTCCGTCAGGTCGAGCGGACGAATGCCGCCGCTGAGGAAGGGCGAAAGGGGGTCGGTCGGCTTCAGCCGCCCGCCGTTGTTGTAGAACTCGACCACGTCCTCCAGCGTTTCCAGGCTGCCGTCGTGCATGTAGGGCGCGGTGAGTTCGATGTTGCGCAGGGTCGGCGTCTTGAAGGCGCCCACTTCGGTCAGGTTCTCGGTGACCGCGAAGCGCCCCAGCTCGGACATGTTGGCCTGGGTCAGCACCGTCTTGTCCACGTCCGCGCCGGCGCGCTTGGCCTTGAGGAAGGCCGCGGCGGTCTGCATTTCCTTGCCCTGGATGCGCTTGAAGCCGACACCGATGTTGTGGAAGCGGTTGTCGGTGAACAGCGCCTGGGTCTGTTCCACGCGATGGCAGGACACGCAGCGCGCCTTGCCAAGAAACAGCCGGAAGCCGCGGATCTGCTGCGGCGTGAGGGCGTCCTTCTCGCCGCCGTAGCGGTAGCGGTCGAAGGGCGAGTCGCCCGTGACCAGGGTGCGCTCGAAGCTGGCGATGGCCTTGGCGACGTGATCCATGTCGATGGCGTCCGGGGTCACGCCGAACACCTCGCGGAAGGCCTTCACGTAGGCGGCGTCCTTGCGGATGGTGGCCAGGATGGGCTCATGGTCCTTCAGCCCGCCCTCGACCGGGTTGATGAAGGGCTGTTTCGACTGGCCCTCCAGGTCCGGCTCCCGGCCGTCCCAGAACAGCGTCTCCATGTAGGCCGCGTTCAGCACCGTGGGCGCATTGCGGGTGCCGGTCTTGCCCATGAAGCCGCGCGACACCGGCAGGTTGTCGGTAAAGGCCTTGCCCGGATCATGGCAGGTGGCGCAGCTCACCTTGCCGTCGGCGCTGAAGCGCGCATCGTGGAACAGGCGCTCGCCGAGGCGGACCTTGGCCTCGGTCTGCGGATTGTCGGCCGGCACGGGCACCGGGGGCAGGCCCAGCGGCGGGGCGGCCAGCGCCGGGGCCGTCATTGCCGAGCCGATGAGCAACGCGAGCAGTCTTCCCTTCATGGTGCGTCCTCCTGATGGCAGGTGGGGTCGGTGCCCCGCTTCTGATTCTGGATTAAGACTCAATCCAGAATGTAGACGGCTTCCCCGATCTGTCAAGGGCGCTTCCTCGGCATCGCTTTCGTTTATCTTGTCCCGAACGAGGGGGCTGACTTGGATCGACGGGAATTTCTTGCGGGGATGGGACTGGGCGGGCTCGGTGGCCTGCTGGCGCGCTACTGGCCGCGCGACGGCCTCTGGAATGCCTGTCCCGACACCCGCCTGCCGGACGCGCTGCGCCGGCACCCGCGCGTGCAGGCCGCCTGGCAGGGGCTCGACCCTGCCCGCTGCCTGGACTGTCATGTCCACCTGATCGGCGTCGGCGACGGCGGCAGCGGCATCTGGATCAACCCCGACATGACCCGCCTTGTCCATCCCTGGCAGTACACCCAGTTCCGCTTCTATCTCAACGCCGCCTGCGCCGATCACGACCAGGACCGCGACGGCCGCTATCTGGAGCGCCTGCTGTGGCTCCTCGACGACTTTCCGCCCGGCTACCGCCTGCTGCTGCTGGCCTTCGACTACCATTACGACGAACAGGGCCGGCGTCGTCCCGAGTTGTCCGCCTTCCACACCCCGAACGCACTCGCCGCCCGCATCGCCGCGGCCCATCCCGATCGCCTTGGCTGGATCGCCTCGGTCCATCCCTACCGTGAGGACGCGCTGGAAGCCCTGGAGGCCGCGGCCGCCGCTGGTGCGCGCGCCGTCAAGTGGCTGCCCTCGGCCATGGGCATGGACCCGGCCAGCCCGCTGTGCGATACCTTCTACGCCGCGCTCGTTCGCCTGAAGCTGCCACTGCTGGTGCACTGCGGCACCGAATACGCCGTGCATGGCGGCCGCGCCCAGCCCCTCGGCAATCCCCTGCGGCTGCGCTGCCCGCTGGCGCAGGGCGTCACCGTCATCGTGGCCCACTGCGCCTCGCTCGGCCGCGGCATCGACCTCGATGTCGGACCCGACGGCCCCGAGCGCAGCAACTTCGCGCTCTTCGCCCAACTGATGGACGAACCGCAATACGAAGGCCTGCTGTTCGGCGACCTGTCCGCCGTCACCCAGGTCAATCGCGATGACCGGGTGCTCGACACCCTGCTCGCACGTACCGACTGGCACCCGCGCCTGGTCAACGGCTCCGACTATCCCCTGCCTGGCATACTGCCCCTGTTCTCGCCCGGCTATCTCGCCGACCGCGGCCTGATTACCGACGAGGAAGACCGCTTGCTGCGCCAGATACGGGACTACAACCCGCTGCTGTTCGACTTCCTGCTCAAGCGCATGCTGCGGCGTGCGGGGCAGGGATTTGCGGCGGGGGTGTTCATGCCGAGGGTTATGGATCGGGCCCCAATGTCTGGATAGCAGTAGCACCGGCTCCGACGGCCGCGGCACCGCTGCCCCGGGAAAGGGTGCGGGGTTTCCGTCTCATGCCCCGATGTCTCTGGCAAAGTCCAATCCGATTTCAAGGGATCTGATAGGCGGCGATGACCACGCCGCCTATCAACCTGGCCCCCATGCCTGCAGGCATCGCCATCGAGGGCGCGAGGGAGCATAACCGTTTGCCGTAATGGGGGTTCTGCGCTAGGTTTCGGACAAAGGGGCTGAAGGCGGCGCTGGACGGGTGGAGTGATAGACGGCCGGTGGCCGTGTTTGTTTTGCGGCATTGGGCCGCCTAATCACTGTTAGATGATGGAAAGGGAATGGCGTTCACATTAGAGAAAGTAGTACCTTGGGGAAGGTCGTATGATGAATATGTATCAATGTTTTCTTTGTCAGAGAACAACCTTGCCAAGAAAATCATAGGGTGTAGTGACGGCCCAGCCAGTTTCAATTATGAACTGACGCGCAAGGGTGGAACAGTTGTATCTGTTGATCCGATATACAGATTTTCAGCGAAAGAGATAGAGGCAAGAATAGAAGAAACATGTTCTACCGTTCTGAATCAGACAAAGGAAAACGAAAAGGAGTTTGTTTGGAAGAATATCAAGAGCCCAGAAGAACTGGGCCAGGTAAGAATGAGTGCTATGAAGCGGTTCCTTTCCGATTACCCGGATGGGAAGGAACAAGGCCGATATATCAATGCAGAGCTCCCCGTTCTGCCGTTCTCGGACAAGGAGTTTGATTTGGCGCTATGCTCACATTTCCTGTTTCTCTATAGTGAGCATTATTCATCGGATTTTCATGTTCAATCTATTGCTGAAATGTGTAGGGTCGCTGGCGAGGCGAGAATATTTCCAGTGCTTGAGCTGGGGGCAAAGAAATCTCGCCATCTCGCAGGTGTTGTGGAGGAGCTGCGATCTAAAGGCTATGAATGCAACATAGAAGGAGTTGATTATGAGTTTCAGAAAGGTGGCAACGAAATGTTGAGGGTAAAAATCATCTAACAATCGCGTCAACCCGGACTGGCAATTCCGCTGCGCTCCATTGCCAGCCGGTTACGCAAATCGTTAGGTGGCTTGATGTTTTACCTACTTAAAGGATACGAAAATGGCCGATGAGCAGGAAATGCTAAAGCGAATTCAGGTCATCAGCTCGATTATATCCGCGATTGCAATTCCATTGCTCATTGCATTTTTTGGCTGGATTGTTCAGTCGAAAATATCAAGTGAGTCGGTAAAGAAAGATTATGTGCAAATGGCTGTAAATATCTTAACAAGTACCGCAGAGTCAGATAGGGGGCTTCGAGAGTGGGCAGTAGCTGTTCTAGACAAAAATGCACCAGTTCCTTTCTCAAGCGAACTTAGGGCTAGGTTAACTGAGGGCGCTATTTTAATTCCATGCCCGAAGCCGCCACCAGAATTGCTTAAAATACCTGAGCCAATTCCACCGTTGGATAGCTATCGAAGGGAGGAAGCGCCACCTAACCAATCAACCCACCCGACGCAGTAAACTGCGCGGCTGGTTTCAAGCGTTATGTTTTCAGAAGGTGAGCCGTGTACAAAGTCCTAGCCTCAACACGTTCTGACATGAATGAAGGCTGGGTATGGCTCAGCAACCATGGCTATGCACCGCGATCAATCATCAAAATCAAGAACAAGTCAAATGGCGCTGTGGTGTATTGCGAGGCCTTGGAGATTGACGATAACTTCACCAAGGAATACAACCAACCACCACGGCTTAACATCGATCCAACCGAGAAAACAATCATAATTAACGGTTGGTATCGGAAGCGCCTTGGTGGAATTGCAACAAAGGAAAGTCACGATCTCGAGGTTTCGGAGGAAAACGGTCTTTGGGGCAGGTTCCGTGCGAGCATAGGCCATCCGCAGGTAGTAGTCCGCCTCGCAACTTGGCTTGGAGTTATAAGCGTGGCGCTGGGTATCCTTGGTGTCGGTTTGGCATTCAAATGAAACATAACAAGCCCATAAACTCGGACAGCCAAAAGCTACGCTCCTTCGTCGCTCCGCTTTCGGCTGCCGGTTATGGGTAACGTTAGGGCTTAAAGGAAATCAATGGTAATTGACTACTTAACTGGCGCATTGGTTCTTATTACAGCATTTTATGCATGGGCAACCTTCCGTATATTACGTGCCAACGAAAAAGTTGTGGAAGTGATGCATGAGCAAGCAGAAGCAGTAACAAGACCGTATGTTACAGTCGCGCCAATCCTTGAGCCGGACAACCCAATTTTCTATCTTCGTATATCAAATACTGGTAAAACCTCAGCAAGCAAACTCAAATTAAGCATAGATAAATCTTTTCATAAATTTGGTGAAAAATCTGGAGAGAAAGACCTAGCCACATTTGCAGCATTTAATAATGTTATTGAGTCATTTCCACCAGGCGCTGAAATCACGTTCTCATTGGCTCAATCATTCAAACTGTTTGCTGAGGATGCTGACAAAGAGATATTGCCACAACACTTCACAATAACAGCCGAATATTCATATGCCGATAAAACTGTTAAAGAAGACAACATTATTGATCTACAAGCATATTATGGGTCAGATATACCTCAAGACCCATATGTAAGAAAGCTCAAGGACATAAGAAACGCAATCGAAAAGGTGGCAACAAATGTATCTAAAAAGCCCTAACAATGCGCTCGTTCGGACGCAAACTACGCTGCGCTCCGTTTGCGCCGCACAGCTTTGTCGTTATGCCCCCATTGACAGATACGTATGATGTAAATATATTGTATGTATGATTAAGTTCGAATGGGATCCAAGGAAGGATAGTGCTAATCAAAGAAAACACGGCGTTTCCTTTGAAGAAGCACA
>NZ_JALTON010000041.1 GCF_027000115.1 Thiohalobacter sp.
CCGGGCTGGTGGCGGCCGCCTCGGTGGCGGATTACGACAGCAACCGCATCCGCAAGCACGAGTTCACCCGGCCGGCCAAGGAGGACGACCGGGTGCGCCAGATCGAGGCGCTCAACGCCCAGACCGGCCCGGTGTTGCTGGCCTACCGCTCGCAGGACGAGATCGACGCCATGATCGACTCGGTGACCCGGGGCGCGCCGGAGTACGACCTGGTGGCCGACGACGGGATCGGTCATACCTTCTGGGTGGTTGACGACCCCGATCTCATCCAGCGCCTGACCGAGGGCTTCGACCGCATGGAGGCGATCTACATCGCCGACGGCCATCACCGCTCGGCGGCGGCTTCGCGGGTGGCGGCGAGCAAGAACGGCCCGCCCGACGCCATGAGCCGCTATTTCCTTTCGGTGATTTTCCCGCACAAGCAGATGAAGATTCTGGATTACAACCGCGTCGTCAAGGATCTGAACGGGCTCGATGAAAAGACCTTCATCGAAAAGGTGGCGACAGCCTTCGATGTCAACGCGTCCGACACGCCCGTGTCACCGGCGCAGCCCGGCGAGTTCGGCATGTACCTGAATGGCCAGTGGTACCGCCTGAATATCCACCCGGAGCGCATTCCCGCCGACCCGGTCGCGCGTCTCGATGTCAGCCTGTTGGCCGACAATCTGCTGGAACCGGTGCTGGGCATCAGCGACCCGCGCACGGACCCGCGTATCGATTTCGTTGGCGGAATCCGCGGACTCGGCGAGCTGGAACGGCGCGTCGACAGCGGCGAGATGGCCGCGGCCTTTTCCATGCACGCCACCACCATGGACGACCTGATGGCGGTTGCGGATGCCAACGAGGTGATGCCGCCCAAGTCGACCTGGTTCGAGCCCAAGCTGGCCGACGGACTGGTGTCGCATTTGCTTAATTGATATCAAGCGGCCTTGGTGCAGAATGCGCGGGGGTGGCCGGCAGGCCGTGATGTTGGCGAACGGGGAGCGAGCGGAAAATGACGGAGACAGCCGGTATGCAGGCAGGGGTTGTACCCTCGTGGCCGCTGCCCTATGCCCGGTTCCGGCTGGCGTTCGAAGCCAGCCGGGGCACGCGGCTGCCGCCCTATCCGGGCTCCGCGTGGCGGGGCGCCTTCGGCTGGGCGTTGCGCGACCTTGCCTGTGTCACCGGGCAGCCGGACTGCCGAGGCTGCGCCTTCGCTTCCCGCTGTGTCTACCAGCGTCTGTTCGAGACCGCCCGCCAGGGCCGGCCGGAGTCGGGCATGACCACCCACGCCCCGCACCCCTTCGTGTTGAGGCTGCCCCCGAGCCACCCGGCGGGGCTTGTTCTTGTTGACATCCATCTGTTCGGCGAGGCCATGCGCTGGCTCGACGAGGTGGTGATGGCGTTCGCCCGCGCCGGCCGGGCCGGCGTGGGCGGGGCCCGAAACCGCCTGGGGCTGGTTCGCGTCCTTCAGCGCGTCGGCGGAAGCTGGGCGGAGTTGTCCCCGGACAGCGGGCGGCTGACCCCGTTTCCGGCCGCTGTCGACGAACCGCCGGATATTGCCTGCGTGGGGCGACAGGTGCGTGTCGAACTCCAGTCCCCGCTGCGGATAGTTCGCCGAGGGCGTCCCCTGCGGCCCGAGGAACTGACGCCGCGGCACTTCGTCCACGCGCTCTATGCCCGGGTGCGCAAGCTCGCGCGCGCGCAGGGGCAGACGCTGCAGATGTTCTGGCCTCAAGTGCCGTCGGAAGTGGGGTTTGCCGGGGTCTCGCTGCGATGGATCGATTTTTGCCGCCGTTCCAGCCGGCAGGGGCGCCGCCACCCGATTGGGGGGATTGCTGGACACTTTGATCTTTCACTGGCCGGACTTGAGACTGCCTGGCCTCTGCTCTGGCACGGTCAATTCCTGCACGTGGGCAAGCTGACCGCCATTGGTCACGGCGGCTACCGCCTGCGGTGGCACTCGGTTGCTGGCGGCGCGTCTGCCGGGCAGATGACGGATCCTCGCGAACAGGACATCTGAAGGGATCGGGTTTCATTGTAAACCATTGGGTTGTGTGGTGAATATGATGCAGGTTTCATGGGAATTGCGGCCGCATCATGAAATCGGGGAAAAATCACGGCCAAAGCCGGGCGGCGCCCGGATGATGCGGTACTGTGGCTGCTCTGATGGGGAGATTGTGCGTCATTGCCAACGATGTCACCGATGATCGACGTAGCCGGCGGTTCGCCCGGAGGTTGGGGGTTGGTGTTTGTGTCATCCGGCGTTTGGGGTAGACTGCCGACATACCAAGAACATGCGTGATGCCCGCCGCCATTGCGGCGCGACCTTGCCTTTGTTGAACGAAAAGCCTCTGCGGGCGCGAGCCGGCAACGGGCAGAACCGCGCTGGCGTGCGGCCCTGCCTTCCCCGCCCCGCAATCCGCTGGCCGCAAGCTTGCGAGACGTGCGGACTGCCGCAGGCTGCGAGACAGTAGCCGTGCCCCGGCGTGTCAGGGAGCCCATGGCAGGAAGCCGGCGAGGGAGACCGAAGGATGCCAGGCAGGGCACCGGGGCAGATCAAAGGAACGGGCATCGCGGAGAAACCATGCAGCCACACGAATATGGAAGGCGTATTCTGCTTGCGGTGACGGGGCTTTCGCCCCAGGTAGTCACCGAAACGGTTCATGCGCTGGCCGTGACGCGGTCGCCCGCGTTCGTCCCCACCGAGGTACACCTGGTCACCACGGCCGAAGGCCGGGATCGTGCGCGACTCAGCCTCCTGCACCCGCGCACGGGCTGGTTCCACCGCTTGCGAGAGAGCTACGGGCTGCCGGAGATCGGTTTCGACGACACCCGCATCCATGTGCTCGAGGGCCGCAACGGCCAGCCCATGCAGGATATCCGCTCGCCGGATGACAACAGCGCGGCGGCGGATTTCATTACCTGTCTCGTTCAGGAACTCACGCGCGATGAAGCCGCTGCGCTGCATGTGTCCATTGCCGGCGGGCGCAAGACCATGGGGTTCTACCTCGGTTACGCGCTGTCGCTGTTCGGCCGTCCCCAGGACCGGCTGTCCCATGTGCTGGTTTCGGCCCCCTACGAATCCCATCCCCATTTCTTCTTTCCGACCCGCGATAGCGAGATCATCTACACGCCTGCGCCCGACAACCGGCCGCATGACACCCGGGATGCGGTGGTTACGCTGGCGGAGATTCCCTTCGTGCGGCTGCGCGACGCACTGGAAACCGGTCTGACCGACGGGGCCTGCAGCTTTCTCGATGCGGTGCGGTTGGCGCAACGTGCGGTGCCGCCGGCGGGTCTTGTACTGCGGCCCGGCGCGTGCGTGGTCGTTGCCGGAGGCGAGGAAGTGCGGCTGGAGCCGTTGCGCTTTGCCCTCTACTGGCTGCTGGCCGAACGGGCGCTGGCGGGGCAGCCGGCGGTGCACTGGACCGACAAAGGCTTCGAGGCGCGGCTGCTGGACAGTTACGGGCGGCTGGTCGGCAGGGACTCGGGGGATTTCGAGCGCGCACAGCGCAACTGGGGCCAGGGACTGGCGCGGGAAAATGTCGATCCGCTCAAGTCGCACGTGAATCGCACCCTCAAGCGGGTGCTCGGAGAGCGGGGCGCCCAGCCTTACCTGATCCGACAGCTCGGCAGTGTGCCCGGGACGCGCTACCGGCGCTTCGGGCTGACCCTGGGCGCGGGCCAGATTGCCATCGAGCATCGCAAGCTTGCGAGGGATGACGGGGGGTGCGCCTCCGGCAATCATGCAGAGGTGCAGGCCGGCCCGGCATCATCAACAGTTAACGGGAGGATAGGATGAGCATGCAGACCAGGGAATGCACCGCGCGCTTCCTTGCGCCGGCATTTCTCGGCAACGCGGCGCAGGATGGCCAGTGGCGTTCGCCGCCGTTCAAGCATCTGCTCCGCGCCTGGTGGCGGGTGGCATGGGCCGAAGCCAACGGTTTTTCCGGCAGTGTCGATACCCTGCGGCGGGACGAGGGCGCGCTGTTCGGGTCTGCTGCCGACGGTACGGGTCACCGCAGCAGGGTTCGGCTGCGGCTCGACCGCTGGAATCAGGGCAGTCTGAAACGGTGGCAACCCCTGGGTGCGGTGCAGCACCCGGAGGTGAGAGTTGCGGTGGATGCCGGGCTGTATCTCGGCTATGGACCCGTGAGATTGCCGCGAGGTTCACGCGAGCCGGCGCTCAAGGGCAACGCCGCCATTCAGGCCGGCGAGTCGGCCAGGCTGCGTCTGGCGTTCCCCGATGGGGATTCCCGCCTGATCGACCGAGCGCTGGCGCTGATGGATGCCTTCGGGACCCTGGGTGGCCGTTCGCGCAACGGCTGGGGGTCGCTGGCGCTGGAAGGCGCGCCCGCACTCGGAAGCCTGCCCCTGCGCGACTGGGCGGCGTGTCTCGACCGCGACTGGCCGCATGCCATCGGCCGCGACGAGCGCGGCGCGCTCGTCTGGCAGACCGAACCCTTCGACGACTGGCAGGGGCTGATGCGCCGACTGGCGGAGATCAAGATCGGTTTTCGGACCCGGTTTCCGTTTCCGAAGGAGAGGCCCCCTCATCAGAGGGTTGAGGACCGTCACTGGCTCGCCTATCCGGTGACTCGCCATGTGACCAGGAGCTGGAATCGCAATGCCCGCCTCCCCAACAGCCTGCGCTTCAAGGTGATCGCCATCGATGGCGGTCTGCGTGGGCGCATCTTCCATGTTCCCTGCCTGCCCCCGCCGCAGTTCCGGCCGGATCGTCACGCCATCGAAAGGGTCTGGCGCGAGGTGCATGCCTTTCTGGACGGCACGAAAGGTGTCGAGAGGACAGCTCCATGAACAACGATCGCGAAAACCGGCTCTGGCAAACCAAGCTCGATGCCCGCCTGCATGATCCGGGCGAGAAGGCGCTGATCCTGATGCGGACCCGCGAGGGCCACGAGGGCGGTACCGTGCGCATCCTGCGTGAACGTTTCGGCCTGACGCACGTCGATGCCGCCGCGGTGAATCGGGCCGACTGGTGGGCCTCGGCCGCCGACCGGCCGCAGTGGCCGCGCAATCTGAGCGACCGGCTTCACTGGACGCGGGAGCCGGTGCTGGTGCATCCGGTGAGCGGGGACGAGATCGACCTCGCCGCGGAGGGCCGGCTTGCGGAGACGGATCCCGCGGACATCGCGGCGCGCAGTCTGGCGCATTTCGAGCGGCTTCGCGCCGCTTGCAGGAATGATGTTCGGCGGTCGCTGCTGGCGTTCTGGCGGTTCGGCCCGGAGTTGCAGGAGAGCGGAGATAACGGCCGGCTGGGCGAACTCTGGCCACAGCTCCCGGCCGATACCCGGGTGCCCGATCATTCCATCTGGGAACACCTGGACCTGGCCTCGGCCTTCGCGGGTGCCTTTGCCGCCGACGACAATGGCGAAGCAGCGCTGCTGGCCATGAGCATCGGGCCGGTGCAGTCCTTCATCGCCGCGGCCCGATCCACCTCCGATCTGTGGGCCGGCTCGCATCTACTCGCGCGACTCGCCTGGGAAACGATGAAGCCTCTGGTCGACGAACTCGGGCCGGATGCGGTGCTTTTCCCCCGCCTTCGCGGGATTCCGCAGGTGGACCTCTGGCTGCGCGAGCAGGGCCTGCCCGACGAGCTGTTCGCGGAGGCAGCCTGGAGCAAGGGCGCGAGCGCAGACGCCAATCCGTTGTTTTCCGCCGCCCTGCCCAATCGCTTCGTGGCGCTGGTGCCGGCGGGGCGGGCGCGCGCGCTGGCGGAGCGCTGCCGCACGCACGTGCGGGACTGGATGCAGAAAAAGGGCCGGCAGGTGGTGCAGCGGCTTCTGACGGAGATCGGCGAGGCCGCGGATGATGCCTCCCTCTACTGCTTCGAGCAGGCGCGGCGCCAGCTGAGGGACTTTCCGGAGGTGCACTGGACGTCCGTCCCCTTCTCGCTGATCCGCGCCAGCGCAGACGGCAAGCGCGTGGAGGATACGGTGCGGCTGTCCGAGGCCATGGCGCCCTTCTTCGGCGTACCAGCGGGCGAACCCACGGGCTTTCTTGCAAGCGATGCCTGGCGGGTGCTGCAAAAGAGCATCGAGTGGCAGGACGGCACTGCTTTCTGGGAACCCAATCCCGGGGTGCTGTATCCGGCGGTGTACGACCTTGCGGACCGGGTACTGGCCGCTGCCAAGTCGGTGCGCCAGTTCGGCCAGGTCGACGAACGCGGCTGGCGCGATTCGCTCACCGGCGAGGTGGAGTGGCTGACCCTCGATCCTGGCCACCTCGGCAAGTCGCCCCGCCAGCAGACGGAAACCCTCTGGTCACGCATTGCGGAAAAGCGCCCGGCCTGGGCCCGGCCCGGCGAGCACCTTGGCGCCCTGTCGGCGATCAAGCGCCTCTGGCCAACCCTGTTTGCGGAAGAGGTCGGCCGGGCAACGGGGCGGGACTTCGGGCGATTCGTGGTGTCCACGCACACCATGGCACTTGCCTCGCAGCTGGATCGCTGGCTCGAGCAGGGCGGACTGACCGCCAAGGGCTTCTCGCGGGCTGCCGCCGATGTCGCCACCAGTCGTGTTGCGTTGCCCGTGCGCCTGCTGTTGCGTCACCCGCAGCGGCAGGATGCCCTGCGGGACGCGCGCACGCTGCTGGCCATGCTGGAGCGGGCGCAGGAGACGGATGATGACGGCGAAGCCGGACGGCTGCGGAACCTGGTCCGGGGCACGCTCGGCAACGCCGGCGGCGACTTCCGCCTTGAAACCTACTATGGCCTGCTGATGATGGACGGCGACCGCATGGGCGCGTTGCTGGTGGAGGAGGGGGCGACCACCTTCCGCGAGGTATTTCATCCGCGGATCCGGCGCCAGTTCGACGAGCGGGCCGCGGGCAATGAGGCGCTGCGTGCCTACGGCGAGATGCGGCGCGTGCCTTCGCCTGCAAGGCACATGGCGATCTCCGGTGCATTGAACGACTTTGCGCTGCATGTGGTGCCGCATGTCGTCCAGCGCGAATATCTCGGGCGCCTGATCTATGGCGGTGGTGACGACGTGCTGGCCATGCTGCCGGTCGCAGACCTGCTGCCGGCCGCCGCGCGGCTGCGTGACGCCTGGTCGGGTACCAGCCGGTTCGCGCCCGTCGACGGAACCGACAGCCAGCGGACCCGGCTGGAGCTGCAACGGGGCTTTGCGCTGCTCGACGGCCGGCTGTTGCGGATGATGGGCAGCCGCGCGACTGCCAGCGCCGGTCTGGTGGTCGCCCATCACCAGGCGCCGCTTGCGCGTGTGCTGCGCGAACTAAGGGAAGCCGAGGCGACGGCGAAGGAGGCGGGCGGGCGCGATGCGATCCATGTCCGCGTGCTCAAGCGTTCCGGCGGCGCGCTCGCGCTGACCCTCAAGTGGCAGGATCTGGCGCTGTTCCGGCACGTGGTCGATTTCCTGCGCGAGCCGAGCGTGTCGCGGCGGGCGGTCTATCACTGCCTGCAGTGGATTCGCGATCTGCCGCGCCCCGAAGGCGAGGGCGCCCTGATGGCCAGCCTCCTCGGCTACCAGTTCCGCCGCCAGGCGGGCAGCAGGGCAGTGGCGGACGATCACGCCGTCGAGCAGCTTGCCGCGGATCTTGCGAGGCGTTCGGTCGCGCAGGCGGAGCCCGTCGACTGGACCGGAAACCTGCTCTCGGTGGCCGAGTTCCTCGCGCGCGAGACGCGCGCCGGGATGGTCCCGGGAAGCACCAACGGAAACGGCAACAGGGGAGAGGCAGCATGAATGCACACTTCATCGAGCCCATGGATGTGCTGTTCCTGAGGGGCAACCGCCTGTTCGGGGATGCCGGCAGCTATGGCGAGTCCATGGTGCCGCCCTGGCCTTCGGTGGCGGCCGGTGCGATCCGAACCGCCATACTCGCGCGCGACGGAGCCGACCCCGCGGCCTTCGCGAGGGGCAAGCATGAGCATGCCCATCCGACACTGGGCACGCCCGATGCACCCGGCAGCTTCCGGATCACCGATTTCCAGCTAGCCTGGCGGGGCGAAACTGGCGAGGGGCCGCTCGAAAGGTTCTATCCGCTGCCTGCGGATCTCGTGGCCACGCGCGAGGCGCAGCAGGAATACATCACGCTGCGCGCGCTCTCGCCCTGGCAGCCCGCCGCCGGCATCGACTGCTCCATGGCGCTTGAGCGTCTGCCGGTGATGGCGCAGGCTTCGCGGTCGAAACCGGTCACCGGCCTGTGGCTGACTTCCCGGGGCATGCAGTCCTGGCTGGACGGGCGGTTGCCCGATGCGTCGGCCGATCTGGTTCCTTCCGCCCGGCTCTGGGTTCATGACGAACGCATCGGCATCGGCCTGCAGGCGGACACCCGCCGAGCCGACGACGGCAAGCTGTTCTCCATGCAGGCCGTGGCGTTTTCCCGGGGGGTCGGATTTCTGGCCGAGGCGGAAGGCGACGGCCTGGACGCAGGCACCGCCCTGCGTTTCGGAGGCGACGGCCGCGGCGCGGTCGTCGATCGTGCCGCGGCGCCGGCGCCCGAGGCGGACGTCGACCGCATCCTGGCATCCCGGCACTGTCGCCTGATTCTCGCCACGCCCGGCATCTTCCCCGGGGGCTGGCGCCTGCCGGGAATGGATGCGGCGGGCGCGTTCGAGCTCTGCGGCGTGCGCGGCCGCGTCGTGGCTGCTGCGGTCAATCGCGCCGAGGTTGTCTCGGGCTGGGATCTGGCCCTCCGGGAGCCCAAGCCCGCGCGCCGTGCCGTTCCTGCCGGCAGCGTCTACTGGATCGAGGATCTCCAGGCTACGCCGGATGATCTTCGCAAGCTTGCGGCGCATGGCCTGTGGCCCGAAACCGGCTACGATGCCCGGCGTCGCGCAGAAGGTTTCAATCGTTTTCTTGTTGCCAGCTACTGATTCGAGGAGAGGATCATGTTCGAACAAAAGGCAGCCGTTTTCCTGTATGCCGTGAGCCCCGTGCACATGGGCGCCGGCACGGCCACGGGGCTGATCGACAACCCCATCCAGCGCGAGCGCCACACCAGCCATCCCTGCTTTGCAGGCTCGGGCATCAAGGGCGCGGTGCGACACTCGTTCGAGTCCCTGGGCGGAGAATCCGCATTGATCGATCGCATCTTCGGCCCCGAATCGGGCAGCAGCACCCTGCACGCCGGGGCCGTCAGTTTCGGCGATGCGCAGCTCGTGGCCTTCCCGGTGCGCAGCCTGAAGGGCGGCTATGTTCATGCCACCTGCCCGCAGGCGCTGGCGCGCGCCCAGCGCCTGCTGCGACTGACGGGCAATGACTGCGACTGGAGCATTCCGGCCGTGGACGAAGGTGCCTGCCGGGTCGCCGGCGATACGCTGCTGTCGCGCGGCGGCGACCTTCATCTGGAAGCCTTCCAGTACAGTGCCACGGTCGACGAGGCCGTCTCCGCGCTCGGGCAGGCGCTCGCCGCGCTGGCCGTTCCCGAGGAGCCGGCGTATGCCTGGTTCCGCGAAAAGCTCGCCCGCGATCTGGCCATCCTCTCGGATACGGATTTCGCGTACTTTTCGGAGAATGCCACCCTGGTGGAGCCGCATGTGCGCATCGACGAGAAGACAGGAACAGCCGCCGCCGGCGGCCTGTTCTATACCGAGAACCTGCCGCCGGAGTCCCTGCTGATCGCGCCGCTCATGGCCGGCGGCACCCGCACCGGCAAGGCAGAGGAGGCGCTCGATGCGGACGAGGTGATGGTCAAGCTGCGCACGGTGCTCGACAACCGCCTGCTACAGCTCGGTGGCGATGCCACCACCGGCCGCGGGCTGGTGGTGGCCCGCCTTCAGGGAGGTGCCCGGGCATGAGGCAGACGATGGAACAGCGCCGCGCCGCGCACGCCTGGGACTGCGCGCTTGCCGCGAAGCAGGCGCTGGAACGCGGCAATGGCAAGGATGGCTACAAGGACTACATCAACGCCGCCAAGGGGATGCCGGCGCTGATCATGAACAGTGGCCTGATGCAGGTAATGGCCTACAACCAGGGCAAGAAGGAGGAACGCTACGGACTGCTCTCCGCCCATCTGCGTGACTGGCTCCGGAAATCGCTCGGCACGCCTGACGATTTCCGTGGCTTCATGCAATACCTGCTGAAGGCGGACCCGCCGGAATTCCAGGCCATCACGGCCGAGGCGTTCGCCTGGCTGCGCTGGCTGCGCCAGGTGGCCCCCGCCCTCGAAAGGGAGGATGCCTGAGATGCCGGTTGCCGCAGTACCCGAATACCTGGGCCGGGATTTCAGCGAAGCGTCGCCCGGGCTGAGGTTCGGCCTCTATCTCCCGCTGTGGACGGAACGTGCCGATCAGGAACGGCAGGTCAGGGCGCTGGCGGGCAAGCGCAGTCGCGAGGCAGGGGAGCTGAAGGAGATCCTCGACTCGAAAGGAATGGACGCGGCCATCGAACATGCAAGGGCCAGACGCGGCCGCCTCCCGGCGCTCTGGGAGAAGAACGATCACGGGGCCCGGGACGCGTGGCGCACGGTTGCCAGGCTTACGCCGGATGATGTCGCTCGCGGGCATGCCTTGCAGGAGCGGCAGTCGGCGATGATCGAACTGCTCGAGTCCGCAGGGCAGGCCGCGGTCTTTCACGCGCGGTCGGTGGCGCCTTTCACCACCGGCCTTGGCAACGAACATCCGCTGGAGAACGGCTTTGCCTTCCTCTGGCCCTACGGACTGCCGTATCTGCCGGGCAGCGGCGTCAAGGGTGTGTTGCGCCAGGCCGCGCGGGAGCTGGCGGGAATCAGCACGGCGGCGCAATGGGAACTGGAATCGGACTGGACGGCAGAGGCCATCGACGCCCTGTTCGGAAGCGAGGACAGTGCCGCCCCGGCGCGTGGCGCGCTGCAGTTCTGGGACGTGATCCCCGGGATCCGGGGTGACAGCCTGATGCTGGAGGTGATGACGGCGCATCAGTCGCACTACTATCAGAAGGGCGAATCGCCGCACGAATCGGGTCGGCCCAACCCCATTAACTACCTTACCGTGCCGCCGGGATCGGCCTTCGCCTTTCACGTGGTCTGCAATCTTTCGTTCCTGCGCGGTCGTGCGCCGGAACTGGCGGAGAACGGTCGCTGGAAGGCGTTGCTCGAACAGGCGTTCGCGCATGCCTTCGACTGGCTTGGCTTCGGGGCCAAGACCGCAGTGGGCTACGGCGCCATGGCAGTGGACGAGAGAGCTGTGGAAGCCGCCGAGCAGCGGCGGCGTGAACGGGAGGAGGAGGCCCGCGTCGCGGCCATGACCGAGGAGGAACGGCAGATTGACGAACTGCGAAGTCTCTTCGAGCGCGAATGCGCGGCGGGGCGCCTGGCGCCGAACGGGCTGATCGCCGAAAAGCGGCTGCGCCTGCTGAAAGCGGCCCGGGGCTGGACCGATCCCGGCGCGCGCCGGGCGGCAGGGGCGCTTTTGCGCGAGATTGCCAGGGAACTGCCCTGGTCGAAGAAGCGTGTCAGGGAGGCCAGGGCGATCATGGCCGAACTGCTCGGAGGATGCGAGTGAGCATTATCGCGGTGACCCGTCACCCCGGCGCGCGAGCCTGGCTGACCGAACAGGGCGTGGAAGCCGATCGGCTGGTCGACCATCTGAACGTCGACGAGGTCGGGCCGGGTGACATGGTCGTCGGCGCCTTGCCGGCTCATGTCGCGGCAGACATATGCAGCCGCGGTGCCCGCTATTTTCACATCGTCATGGAGCTTCCCGCCGGGCTGCGTGGAAAGGAACTCACGGCAGACGAGATGCGACGCTGCGGCGCGCGCCTGGAGGAATATCGCGTGGAGCAGCTCGAATGAGAGAGCTGGTCGTGGCCATCCGCGACTTCGTGATGACCTGGCTCGATCCGGTTGGCATCGTCATCGGACTCGCCGTGGCCGTGCCGGTATTCTGGACCTGGTACGAGGTCGTGTTCGGCCGCGGACGGCGCCGGCGCCGCTGGTATCGGGAGATCCGGAGGCGGCCGGGCGACAGGCCCGCGATACTCGTTGTGGATCTGCTCGCCGGAAGGGACATACTCGCCAGTGTGGAGCAGTTCAGGCAGCACAACGAGTTGCTGCGCGGGGTTCCGGACAACAGAGTATTCTTGCTGCGCCGGAACAAGCATATTGGTCCGGATGACATGCCGCGGCTCGCAGAGGACATTCGCGAGGCCGCAGCCTCCCTGATGGCTTCCGGTGCCAACAGCATTCACTTCTTTTACGCCGGCCCGGCTGCGGTTGCCGCCCTGGTCGGGGCCGAACTCGCGAATGTCGCGCGTGTTCTGGTATATCAGCACGGGGCCACCGGCTATCAGTGTCTCGGACCCCTGCGCGGCGAAGTGTCATGAAGCTCGATACACATCTCATGCTGGTTTCCGCCCAGCCGACACCGAATCTGACTCCGGTACTCGACCCCGGGGTCTGCCCGCGGCGCGTGGTGCTGCTGACCAGCCCCGACATGCGTGAGCGCGCAGCCTGGCTGGAAGCCGTGTACAGGCCCCGCGGCGTGGTCACGGAGCAGTGGCCGATCTCGAACGCATGGGATATCGAGGCCATTCAGGGCCGCGTGCTGGAGTTCCTGGAAAGCGAAGATGCGCTGGCGGATGCCGGGGAACTGGCCCTGAATGCCACCGGCGGCACCAAGCCGATGAGTATTGCCGCGTACGAGGTGTTCCGCGACTGTGACTGTCCCATCTATTACGTTCATCCCGAGGAGGACCGCCTGATCTGGATGCATCCCTCCGGGCGGCCTCCGCATGCCCTGGCCGATGTCGTGCGCATACCCGATTTCGTGCTGGCGCATGGCGGGTGCGTTCAGGCGGAGGAGGATATACGCATCCCGCCCGCCTTCCGCGACTTCACCCGGGATATGGTGCGCGACATCGGGTATTTCGAAAAGGCGCTTGGCAGGCTGAACTGGTATGCGTCGGAGGCAAGGGACGGATTGCGCTCGCCGCCGCTGGAGGTCGCACACGAGTTCGATAACGCATTCCAGGACCTGCTTGAACGGTTGGATATGCTGGGCATACTGCGGGTCAGCGACGGATGTATTCTGTTCGCCGACGAGGCAGCGCGCTTTTTTGCCAACGGGGGCTGGCTGGAGCAGCACGTTCATGCCGCGATGAATGCACTCAGGGGGCGTGGTATCCGAATACAGGATGCAAGGCGGGGGCTGCAGGTTGAATGGCAGACCGGGCACTCCCGGAACGAGATTGACGTCGCCTTCCTGGTGGACAACCGACTTCACGTGATCGAATGCAAGACCCGTGGATGGGCAGAGCGGGGTGCCGGTGCTGATGCCCTGTACCGGCTTGACAGTCTTGCCGATGCGGCCGGCGGGCTGCAGGCGCGTGCAATGCTGGTAAGCTACCGCCGCTTGGGCAAGGGGGATGTCAGGCGAGCGAGGGACCTGGGGATAGAGGTGGTTCAGGGTGGCCAGATTGCGGAAATGGCCGCGCGTCTTCAGAGGTGGGTGAAGCCGGCGTGAGCGGGGCAGGTCTTTTTTGCGCGGCAATCGCGGTCCCCGACTTGGCGGTTAGTCGCCGACTTGCGCCGGGGGTTCGGATGGTATTATTTTTCGGAGGTGGCGCCGGACTGGTGGAGGGTCTTGCATGTTGATGAAATCACGTTGAAATACGCCCTGTGCGGTTGGGGACGATGCCCTGATTCAGAAGGGATTAAGACATAGTTTCATGATCTTTATAGCTCCTATTATGTTGGGGACGATGCCCTGATTCAGAAGGGATTAAGACCTGACCCGCTCTCCGATTCCAATTAAAAACTGTTGGGGACGATGCCCTGATTCAGAAGGGATTAAGACCCGATCCGCCCGCCTTTATTGCTTCCGTGACTTGTTGGGGACGATGCCCTGATTCAGAAGGGATTAAGACCTTCGGAATTCATAACAGCTTCGGCAGTCGGTGTTGGGGACGATGCCCTGATTCAGAAGGGATTAAGACGGACAGGTCCGGAACACTCGACGGCAAGTCCGTTGGGGACGATGCCCTGATTCAGAAGGGATTAAGACAAGAATTTGTGTTCCGGGTTTTCTTCATACAGGTTGGGGACGATGCCCTGATTCAGAAGGGATTAAGACACGCTGCCGCGATAAACCCTGACAGAAAACATGGTTGGGGACGATGCCCTGATTCAGAAGGGATTAAGACTGTAACCTCCTACAAAGTTGGGTTAAACGGGCGGTTGGGGACGATGCCCTGATTCAGAAGGGATTAAGACTTAACTGGTTGTGCTATTGCTAATTGCAATAAGTTGGGGACGATGCCCTGATTCAGAAGGGATTAACCCGATAGTTGCATAAATTCTGCCCCGTTTTTTACTGAAACAGCCTATATGCAGCGTGAAACACGCATTGCGTAGTGGTATATGGACCTCACCGGAGGTGAAGTCCAGAAAACACCGAAAGCC
>NZ_JALTON010000042.1 GCF_027000115.1 Thiohalobacter sp.
CGGCACCACCGCCCCCGCCCCGACAGCCACCGCCAGCCGCGCAATCCTGCGTCTGTCCACGGCCCGGCGAGGCCCTGGAGGGCGACGAAGCGCTGGACATCGAGGCCCTGTGGCACGACGTCGAGGCCCTCGCGCCCGACGAGGCATATGACTGGCAGGAGGACGAAGCCATCGGCGGCGACGAAGAGGGCATGACCGCCCCCGGGGACGAGGACGAATTCACAGATGACTGACACGGACAGGGAGCCTGACCCCATGGACGAACAGATGGCGCGACTTCTGGCTGGCGGCATGGCCGGAGGCCAGGGCAACGACATGACCCGGCTGATGCTGCAGCTGCTCCAGGAACGCATGGCCTCGCGCGAGCGCCGCCAGGCCGATGATGAAGATGACGACGAAGAAGTCATCGACATCGCCCGACTGCAATCCGAAGCAGTGCAGTTGCGCGAACGCCTGACCGAAATGCGGCGACTGAACCGTGCCCTGCGCCGCCAGGTGAAGCTGGCCGCGGAATTCATTGCCGATCTCGGTGCGCTGCTTGGCGCTTGCCCGGCCTGTCTCGGTCAGAACCCCGCCTGCATCCACTGCCAGGGCGAGGCCGGGCCCGGCCATGACACGCCAGACCCCGCGCTGGCCGACTGGATCCGCCCGGCACTGGCCCGGCTGCGCCAGCCTGCCAGCACCCACATCACAAGGACCGATCCAACCCCACAGCAAGGAGAAACACCATGAACATGGAAGCACTGTCCGGCGAGGACCTCATGGCCGAGGATATCGCCCTGTATGGCGAGGACCTCATCGAAGACATCGATGACGAGGATGACAATGAGGCACTGGAAACCCTCGCCGAGTTCGACGACGACGATGACGAGGAAGATGCCGAATTCATCGACGACGACGATGACGAAAGCGAGGAAGCCGAATTCCTCGCCCCCCTGCTGGGTATGGCCATACCCGGCCTGGTCGGCGGTGCGGTAAAGGGCATCAGCCGCCTGTTGCGGCCGCGTTCCCGGCGCCCGCGCAAGTTCCGGCGGTTCACGCCAGTGGTCAGCCGGGGCGGCATTCGTGGCGGCATCATCCGCACACCGCGCGGCGTTGCCCGCATTCGCCTGCCGCGCACGGTCACACCCCTGTCCGTGCACCGACGGGACATCGCCCGGCTCAATCGCCGCGACAACCAGCTCAATGCGCGCATCAATCGCACCCAGAAGGATCTTGCGCGCACCGACAAGAAAGCGGCCCAGGCGCTGGCACTGGCCGGCACTGCCAACACGCGTGTCACCCGCCTGGCCAGACGCCACAAGCGCGACCTAAAGAAGCTGAAGGAAGATCAGAGCTCCTCGAACATGATGAACCTGATGATTTCCATGATGCAGATACAAGGCATCAACAGCTCGCTGGCCAACCACACCCATGGCAACGGCCCGGCGCCGGACAATCCCCCGCAGAGCAATCCGGCCATGATGTTCCTGCCCCTGCTGCTGTCCGACAGTGGTGGCGATGACGACAGCATGCTGATGATGGTCATGATGATGACCATGAATGCCGGTTGATCGTCCAACGAACCAGGAGATACATCATGAACGCAAGCAAGCTGCTCCCCTTCATGGTCGCCATGTCGGCGCCGCAGGAAAGCCGCGACGAGATCTTCCAGCTCGTCCTGCCCAACATGGTCCGCATGAACGACAACACGCGGGTTGCACTGAGTGCCTTCTCGGCACAGAACGTGGTGCAGCAGTTCCACCGTGAGCAGGCGATGCTCGGTGCGACACTGCTTCGCGAATTCGGCGAGGCAAAGCAGATGCTGAGCTCGACGAACAAGAACGCGCTCACCGAGAATGACCTGAAGAAGCTGCCGACCATCCGTCGACTCAACCTGAAGTCACTGGTCGAGGAAGTGGTCAAGTAGGCCGACACCGGGGCGACGGAAGTCGCCCCGGACCCTGCTTTCCGCAATGACTCACGAACCCCAGTTCGATCCGGCGCTCAAGGAACTGCTGCTGCGGCGGACCGGGCACCATCTGGGCGACACCGCCGAGGCTGCGCAGGAACCGGTCGCGGTGGTCATTCGTCTGGCGGATGCGGGGGCGGACCTGCCACCCGAGGTCCGGGTGGTGGCCCGGCTCGGCGAGGTAGTGACCGCACGGGTACCGATGGGCCGCATTGTCGCGCTGCGGCAGCACCCTGCGGTCGCCAGCCTCAAGGCCTCGGGCCTGTTCGTGGGCGATCTGGCACGCTCGGTACCGGACATCCATGCCGACCGGCGCCATCTGGCTGCGCTGTCACGGCCGCCGCTGGATGGACGCGGCGTGATCGTCGCGGTGCTCGACTGGGGGCTCGACTGGGCCCACGAGGCGTTTCTGGATTCCCGCGGACAATCCAGGGTGCTGTACCTGTGGGACCAGCGCGGCGGACCCTCACAGCGCAGCCCCAAGCCCTGGGGCTATGGTCGTGAGTATCGCCGCGAGGATCTCGACCGCGCGCTGGGCGCGACCGACCCGTATGCCGCCCTGGGCTACGACCCGGCCGAGATCGATCCCACCGGCGTCGGAACCCATGGCACCCATGTGCTTTCTATCGCCGCCGGCAACGGCCGCCTGCCCGGCGTCGCGCCGGCTGCCGATCTGATATTCGTGCACCTGGCCAGTCCAGACACCGCCCCCACGGATACGCTGGGCGACAGCGCGCGGGTGCTGGAGGCGGTGGACTATGTCCTGCAGCGCGCCGGAGACCGGCCCGTGGTCATCAACATGAGCTTGGGACGCACGGGCGATGCCAAGGACGGGACATCACCCGTCGAGCGTGCGCTGGACGCAGCCCTGCGCGAGAAACCGGGCCGCGCCATCTGCATGAGCACCGGCAACTACTACAACGCCCGCCTTCATGCGAGCGGTCGCCTGCGCCAGGGCCAGCGTCGTGTACTGCGCTGGGAAGTCCCGCCCTTTCGCCGCGAGACGCCGGAACTGGAGATCTGGTACAGCGGTCGCGACCGGCTTCGGGCCACCCTGATCGAACCCGGCGGCCGCCGCGTAGCCAGCGTCGACCCGGGCCAGTCACGCGTGCTTCGGCATCAGGGCCGCCTGGTGGCCTCCGCCTTTTCCCGCCTCGACGACCCCAACAACCATGACAACATGATCAACCTGTTCCTGCACGCGCCGGCGCGCAGCGGGGTGTGGCGGGTGGAACTGGAAGCACTTCAGGCCACCGATGGCCGCTTCCATGCCTGGATCGAACGCGCCGGCCTGCGATCGCAGTCCCGCTTCACTGCCGAAGATGCCGATCCCCTGACCACCATCGGCACCATCGCCAGCGGCCGGCTCACGCTGGCCTGTGGCGCCTACGATCCGCGTGACCCGCAGCGTCGACTGGGCGAGTTCAGCAGCTCAGGCCCCAGCCGCGACGGCCGCCAGGTGCCCGTTCTGTGCGCACCCGGGGACGGCATCCAGGCCGCCGGCTCGAGCTGGGTCGACCTGTTCGGCCAGCGGCATGGCAACGGCTATGTGGTCAAACGCGGCACCAGCATGGCCGCACCGCACTGTGCCGGTGTGGTCGCGCTGATGATGCAGGCCGCCCTGCCGGAACGGCTCGACGCCGGGACCATCCGCGACATCCTGCAACGCACCGCGCGTCGCCCGAAGCGTATCCGGGCCCGGGACCGCTGGCGCCTGGGTGCGGGCTTCATCGACGCCCGTGCCGCCGTCGAAGCTGTGCTCGCCCGACAACGCAGGGCGCTGGTTCGACACCCGCCCCGAACATCCGCACCACGATTCAAGGAGGAATCACCCATGCCCGCCCACGCCCTGCCCCGAATGCCCGTCCCGCGCGAGGCCCTGTCGCTGGCCGAGGACATCGCTGCCCTGCCGGCACCCGCAGCCCCGGAAGCCGTGCCACCACGCCTGGTCCGCGACCATGCGCAGCTCGAGTGGGTGGACCTGACGCTGGTGCCCGGCAGCAACAACGTACCGCGGCTCTACTATCTGGTAACCGGGAATCCCGACACCGGCCGCGCCCACTTCCGGTTGAGAATCCGCAACCTGACCTCCCGCTCCCTGCGCAACGCCACCATCAAGTGGCGCTTCAGCAGCCAGCAGTCGGACGGCAGCTGGCGCACCATCCCGATCCCCGGCAGCCACGAGGGCAGGCGACGGCTGGATGCGGACTACTTCGTGGCCCAGGCGCCCGGTGTGAGCCCCAATGGCGAGATCACGCGCGAGCTGCTGATCCGTCGCGACCTGCTGGAACAGGCCTACGACCCCGACTTTCCCCGCTGCCGGATGGAGGTCGAGTACCACTGGTACGAGGGCTCCACGCCCTACTACAACCGGCATGCGCTGAGCTTCTTTCTCATGCGCCCCGTCGAGTTCCTGCTGCGCAGTGCCACTGCCGCCGGTGAAGTACACCTGAACCAGCCCGCGCACAAGCCACACTTCTGGGTGCCGGTACGCGGCAAGTGGTTCAAGCGCAACGACCGCACGCCCGTGACCGTGAGTGGCACCCTCAGCACTTCCGTGTCCACCAGCCAGGGCCAGCAGGTCGGGGTCACGGCCAGCACCCGCACCGAGCAGTCCACCACCCGGGGCACCTCGACCACTGTCGGCAGCGAGGTATCCAGCAGCTTCAGCATCGGCATAGAAAAGATATTCGAGGCCGGCCTGTCCTCCACCGTCAGCAGTTCGCAGACCCGTTCATTCCAGTGGAGCCAGAGCCTGGCGCGCGAACTGTCGCGCGAGGTGGTACACAATCGCACTTTCACCCGCGCCTATACCCGCTCGCAGACCATCCAGTGGACCATCGCCGCGGCGCCTGCCGGCACCATTCGCACCCTCTATGGTTACCCGGTCTTCCGGCAATGGGATACCCGCGTGGTGCGCTTCGGCACCGCCAACCGCTGGGGCCAGGCCACGCGCCGTGAGGTACTGGACGACATCCCGCTGCTGCTGCTCAGTCACTGGGTGGATGTCAGCGAGGTCGCACCCGCGCGCCAGGTACGCAGCCGCCTGCCACGCGGAGGCTTCGTCATTGGCGAAACGGAGGCCAACACCGGGCCGGAAGTGGTCACCGCCGCGGAAAACCTGGCCCGCATCACGCGGCTCGCCGCCAACCAGGTCCGCCATCTGGCACTGGAGGGCGGCGGCGGCAAGGGCATGGTGTATCTGGGTGCCATCCAGGCCCTGGAGTCGCTGGGGGTGCTGCGCTACAGCGGCGGGCGGCTGACCAGCCTGCGTGGCATCTCCGGCTCCTCGGCCGGCGCCATCACCGCACTCGCGCTGTCGCTCGGTCTCGACGCCCGTGCGCTGGATGCCCTGCTGCGCGGCCCGGGCCGGGTCCGCTTCAACGAGTTCTTCGACCTGCCGGCCGACCCGCGCAAGCTGCCGCAGCTGAGCAGTTGCCGCAACGCGCCGCGCAACAGTGTCATCGACCGGCATCTGTTCACCCCGCTGGAAGGCCTGTTGCGCGGACTGCTGGATGCCGCCATTCCGGACGCGGCGAGCCGGCTCAGCAGCCGTCTGGATCCTGCGACCCTGGCACGGGACGCCGTATCCCGGCTGCGGCGCGAACTGCATCAACGCGCCGTGAACCCCTCCTTGCGGCCCGGGGATGCCCACGACAAGCTGCTGTCGCCGGCCGCCCTGTTCTATCTGATCAACCTGATCGAGGACTTCGGCCTGTTCAGCGGCTGCCGTGCCCGCCAGTTCGCCGACAGCCTGATCGCCCAGCGCAGCGGCGGCCGGCGCAACATGACCTTTGCCGACCACCTGCGACACTTCAACATCCGCCTGGTGCTCACCGGCTCGAACCTCGAAACCGGGCGCACCGAGTTCTTCTCCGCCGCCACCACGCCCGACATGCCAGTGGCCGATGCCGTGCGCATCTCCATGGGCCTGCCGTTCATCTACAAGCCGGTGCGCATCGGCCGGACCGAGGCCACGCGCATCACCCGGGGCCGCAATGCCGGCGCCTTCCAGGGACTGTGGGTCGATGGCGGTCTCTGGAACAATCTGCCGCTGCGCGCCTTCGACCAGCCCGGCCGGGATCCACGCACCCTTGGACTGCGTCTCGGTGTGCCGGGAAGGGTCCGCATCGACAGCCTGTCGGCCTTTCTGGAGCGCTACGTGGTCGACCTCGGCCTGATGGGGTCGGGCGAGACCAACCAGGCGGCAAGCACCGGGCTGGCCAACCGCATGATCACGCTGAAGACCGACGGGCTGGAGACCACGGACTTCAATCCACCGGCGAGGGTCTTGTCTGCCCGCATCGGCGATGCCCGTCGT
The DNA here is from genome assembly GCF_027000115.1 of Thiohalobacter sp. Taxonomy (NCBI): domain Bacteria; kingdom Pseudomonadati; phylum Pseudomonadota; class Gammaproteobacteria; order Thiohalobacterales; family Thiohalobacteraceae; genus Thiohalobacter; species Thiohalobacter sp. The sequence goes on from NZ_JALTON010000042.1 coordinate 6,273, forward strand.
GCGACCGAGGCCTATTTCCGAAGGCGTCCCTGACGGCCGCTCAGCCGGACAGGGCACGCGATCCGAACTCGCCACGATCGATGCCGTGCTTCTTGACCAGTCGACCGAAGGCCCGGCGTTCCTTTCCGGCCAGCTCGGCTGCGCGGGTCACGTTGCCGCCGGTGATCTCCAGCAGCCGCCGCACATAGTCGACTTCGAAGGCCGTCATCACCCGGCGGCGCGCGGTGTTGTAGTCTTCCACGGCGAGGCCCTCCGATTGTTCGCCTTCGGTGACGACCGTCTCTGGCTCGATGCATTCTCCGGTGGCCTTGAGAAACTCGCGGTGCACGAAGTTCTCCAGCTCGCGCACGTTGCCGGGCCAGCGCTGCGCCTCCATCCAGGCCAGCGCGGCGACACTGAACCGTCGGGGGCCGCTGCCGTACATCTCCGCGAAGCGTTCCAGAAAATGTCGTGCCAGCAGCGCGATGTCGCCGGTACGCTCGCGCAGGGGCGGCAACATGACGCGCGCGACATCGAGGCGATAGTAGAGATCCTGGCGGAAGTCACCCCCGGCGACGCAGGCGACGAGGTCACGGTTGGTCGCGGCGATCAAAGCGACATCCGAAGCCACCTCGCGACTGGCACCCACTGGACGGTAGACGCGCTCCTGAAGGAACCGCAGCAGGGTGCCCTGCGCCTTGAGCGACAGGCTGTCGATCTCGTCCAGGAACAGGGTCCCGCCCTCGGCTTCGGCTACCAGACCCCGGCTGTTCTCCTTGGCGTCGGTAAAGGCGCCACGGCGATAGCCGAACAGCTCGCTCTCCACCAGGGCGTCGGGGAAGGAAGCACAGTTCACCGGCACGAAAGGCCGCGCCCGCCTCGGGCCGAGATAATGCAGGGCGCGCGCGGCCAGCTCCTTGCCGGTGCCGGTTTCGCCAAGGATGAGAATCGGTGCCTTGGCACGCGCAAAGAGCTTGAGCTGGCGCAGCACCTGCAGCAGGCGCGGCGAGCGGCCGATCAGACCCAGCGCCTCGAGTTCGCGGCCCGCGGCCGCTGCTCTGTCGTCGGCTGGCTGCGGGCCGTCGACCGATGGATCCTCTTTCGACATGATCCACCTCCCTGTCGCCGGACCGGTGCGATGAACTGCCACCGGTTCGGCCTTCCCTGCAAGGCCGGCAGGTTGCCGGACCCGCGAATCTATCCTGATCCGCGCCCCGGGGCCGTGAACGACATCACGGGACCCGCGGGGAGGCGCAACAGTACAGCAGCGGGTTCACGGGAGCCATCGCAAGTGGCACCGTGTGGGGTCGGAATCTGACCATGGGGTCTGTAGCCCTGGGCTGACAGGGGAGCGCCAGTAACTCGACGATCAGAGAAAGGCCGTCATGTCGATGCCGAAATCCTTCGGCGAGCGCGCGGCGACGATGCGGTCCGATTTCTCGCGCGCCAGGTCCAGCTCCTGAACCCTGGTGTAGCAGCATTTGCGGGCATTGTAGATGATCTTCAGGCAGGGGCGCAGGACGTCCTCGCCCTGCTCGATGACAATGCCGACACGACCGGATTCCAGCTCCACCAGCGAACCGATGGGGTAGATCCCCAGGCACTTGATGAAGCGCTGCACCAGCTCCGGGTTGAAGTGGTCGGGGCTCCATTCCATCAGCTTCTTCAGGGTCACGCTGGGCTCCCAGGCCTCCTTGTAGACCCGCACCGAGGTCAGGGCGTCATAGACATCGACGATGGCCGACATCTGCCCGATCAGGCTGATCTCGTCGCCCTTGAGCCCCTTCGGGTAGCCGGTGCCGTCCATGCGCTCGTGATGCAGCATGGTCACGTCGATCGCCACCTGGCTCAGGCCGAGATGCGCCTTCAGCAACTCGCCGCTGAACTCCACATGGCGTTTCATCACCGCCCACTCGCCGCCCTCCAGCTTGCCGGGCTTGTTCAGCACCTCGTCGGGCACCAAGGTCTTGCCGATGTCATGCACCATGCCGCCGATCGCGACCTGATGAATGGTGTCCTCGTCCAGGCCCATCTCGCGCGCGAAGGTGGTCATCAGCCCGGCCACGCTGACACAGTGCATGAAGGTGTACTCGTCCTTGGTCTTGATGCGGGAGATACCGGACAGCGCGTGCGGGCTGCGGAACACCGACTGCACCATGCGCTCGGCCAGCGGATCCAGCGTCTGCATCTCCACCTGTTTGCCGAGACGCGCGTCCTCCATCAGATTCTTGATGACACTGGTCGCCTCGCGGAACAGCGCCGCCGCCCGCGGCCCCTCTTCCCGGGCCGACACCCGCAGCGGCCGGCGCTCCGGGGCCGGCTGGTTGGCCGCCGGCATCTCGGGCGCCGCCACCTGCTCGACGTCCCGACCCTTGTCGGTGTCGATCGCCACCCTGCGGATGCCCGCACTGGCGATCTTCTGGATGGTCTTCGGATCCTTGATCAGGAACTTGCTGACGGCAAAGGGATGATCCAGCCAACTGCAGTCGAGATCGTGTATATACATGCCAACCCGCAGTTCGCTGGTGCTGATCTGCTTGATCATGGAAGATCCCTCTTCTTCGGCAGGCTCCCCTCAGAATATCGGCTGGAAGGCCCGACACTTTATCCAACCCCAGGACCCCCTGGCCGACATGACGGATTCAGTTGTCTGTGGCCGGAGACCTGCCCAGAAGCCGCCGGATCAGCCCCCGCACCTCGGGATGATCGAAATTGCGGCCACCGATGGCCCGGTAGACGACCCGCCCCTCCGGATCAACCACCAGCGTGGTGGGCAGGCCGCGGATGCCATACAGCTCCGAGACCCGGCTATCGCGATCGAAGAGGATGGGGAAGGTCGGGAACACGTCGATCTGGCCCATGTAGGAAAACACATGGTCCGGCGTTTCCCACTGGTTGATGGCCAGCACCTCGAAGCCCTGGTCGCGGAGATCGCGGTACAACGCCTCCAGCGACGGCAGTTCCTCGCGGCAGGGCCCGCACCAGGTGGCCCAGAAGTTGAGCATGACGACCTTGCCGCGCAGGTCGGAAAGACGATGCCGGTTGCCGTCCATGTCCTCCAGCTCGAAGTCCGGCGCCGGTACCGGTTCGGGCAGCGGCGAAAGCGCGTGGCCCAGCGCGGCCAGCGCCGGCCCGGCCAGCAGCCACAGGGCCAGCAGCAGCCAGCGACGCGCGGCCTCAGGGCTCGGGTAGCTGCGCAGGTGCGCACTGTACATTGCGGATTCGGCCTTCATGTCTGACGTCCCCCTGCGTCCAGCTGTAGTACAGATCGAAGCGGCTGCCGGGCGGGCGCGGGACGGTCGTAAAGCCCTGTCCCCAATCGCCCGGCTGGTAGGTCTGTGCCTCGTGCAGCAGCAGCCAGCGGAAGGGCACGCCCTTGCGTGCCCATTCCCGCAGCCAGTCGGTCTTGGTGCGGATGCGATGCACCTGGCCATCGGGTGTCACGAATCGCCAGTCGCTCAGCCGATAGCTCAGCGGCTGGTCACCGGTATTGCGAATGATGGTGCCGAAGGTGCAGTAACGCCGCGTCTCCTCGGCCACCTCGCGTGGGAGACCCCGGGCCATGAACACCGCCACTACGAAATCCGGATTGAGCGGCGCAAGCCGCAGCGCGAATCCCCGGTGTTCGACCGACACCCGCTCGATGCCGGTGCGCGGATCCGTCTCCCGCTGCACGGGCGGGCTGCTGCAGCCGGTGGCCAGCAACAGACCCAGCACCATGCCCGTCACAACCTCGCGCCGCATTGTGTTCCTCCCTCAGGGAATCAGCGACCGTATATACCCGGCCACCGGCTCGATGACCTCGCGATCGGTCCAGTACTGGGTATGACTGAACAGATTCCAGGATTTGAACAGATGCCCCCAGATGTTGCCGCCGGCGTTGACCGGCACGTCGCGCACCGCCGCCCGGTACTGCGGGCTCAGCGGCTGCAGCGGCCAGCCCAGCACGTCATCCTCGTCAAAATAATTGAACCACTGGAAGCTGTAGCCACTGCTGTTGTGCTTCACCGGCAGGATGCGGTTGCGCGCAAAGCCGGCCACGAACACCGGAATGTTGCAGCCGGTGGTGATGAAGAAGCGCAGCGTCTTCAGCCGGTGAAAGCGATCCGGCACCGTGTTGCGCGCATGGCCCAGAGGATTGCCGTTCTTCCATACACCGTAACGGGCGCCACCGGCCTTCTGCGCGTCCCAGATGTAGTTCGACATCAGCTGCCCACCCAACGACTGCGCAATCAGCACCACTGGCTTCAGCTGGCCCCCGATGCTCTGGAAGGCATCCTCCAGCGCCTGGAATATGATCTGCTGTGCCTGCTCGTAGGGGCTGCCAGGGCTCGCCGCATGATGTTCCAGCCCCGCGGCATCTGAAAAGCTGTAGAGCAGGAACTTGCGCAGTCTGATGCCGTCCAGCTCCTCGGCGCGACGCATGTCGCGGAACACCCGACGCTGGTTGTCCTGCAGCACCGGCTGGTAGTAGATCGGCTGCCAGTGCACCTTCTGCCATTCCGCGTTCGACAGCTCGTCACGGATTTCGCGTTTCAGCGCCTGATCAAAGTCCCGATCCGTGTCCCCCATCCCGTGTACCGGAATCACGACGACTTCCCTGGCCATGGCGGTCTCCTTCGGGCCGGTCGGCCCGGCTGTTGCCTGACGATGATCCTTCCTCCGTGCTCCGAGGATACGCCGCGCATCCGGCAGCTGCCAGCCGGGAACCCTCAGCTCGCCTGCGGCCGCTGAAACGCCTAACAAATCCGGCAATACCCCTGGCCCGCCGCAATCATGCACGCCTTCAACAGCTCATTCCCGGAGGGCGCCGGATCCGGCAGCTCGACATCGATCGGGGACTTCAGATACGAAAGGAACAGGGACTGGTGGCAGGCAGCGGCTTTCGTGAGATGATTTTCATCCGACATTGGGCAGGACCCGGGACACCCACAGGCGCTGGTGCCCTCTGGCCATATCCGCCTCAGTCTGCCTCCAACCGCCTCTGCACCACAAACCGCGTCCGGTCCAGCGACTCTTCCCCGTCCCACCGGTAGGCAACGAGATGTCCACCGGGGCGCGCAACACTGTAATCGAGACAGGCGATGTTGGGCGCAAGGGGTGCTGGCCGTCCTTCCATCCAGTAGTGGCCGATGAACAGCGGTGGTGCGTCCGCTGGGTACTCAATCAGGTGATCCCCTTCGATGGGGTCATCCGGGATGTGGGTCAGTGCTGCGGGCGGACCCAGGAAGGCGCCCCGATAGGTGTCCACATCCCGGTCCCACCAGCGCACGCGAATGCGATGACGGAGGTTGCCATCCTTGTCGTGGAAGGCATGCCCGGGCGGCAGCGGTATCTCTCGCCCCTTGAGCAGGGTCTCGACGGCCTCGAAGGCCCAGTGTCCGGGGGTGCTGGCATCCCGCAGCAGTTCGTCGGACAGAGCTGCCTCGCCTGCCTGGGTCCGGGCAATACGCTCGATGAAATTCGTGTCCCAGCAGGCATGCACTACCCGCAACCTGCCGAGATCCAGCCACAGCGGCAATGTTCGGAACCAGTCGATGAGCTCGCGATATCCGGCCGGATCCTCCGCCCAGGCGTCGAGAAAGGCTGCATGCTGCCGACGGTTCTTCTCGTCATGCGGACGCAAATGGCCACCGCCGTCCGCCCTCGGCGTGGCATAGGCGATGGCATTGAATTCGTGGTTGCCCATGACAGCCAGTACCCGTCCGCTCTTTATCATCGGGCGGACGATGTCGATCACCTCGCGCTGCAGGAGACCGCGGTCGATGAAATCGACCAGGAAAATCACCCGCCGTGCGGGATGGGCATGTACCCCGTCACGCTGCGGGTAACCCAGGCGCTCGAGCAGTGCCGCCAGGGTTTCAGCGCAGCCATGGATATCGCCGATGAGATCGTACATGGTGGTTTACCCGGATCCCCGAATCCCAGACCGGCCTCTGACACGCGTACCCTGACAGTTCCATAACCCTGTAGTCAACAAGCTGAACCGGTCCACTTTTCCCGGAGACTCTGATTCTTGAGAGGTTAGAGTCATGAACGCGAAGAAGGGATACTCCCCGGAAATGCGGAAATGGGCAGCTCAGAGAATATCGGCCCGGGAGAAAGCCAGAGCGGGAGAACAGCAGGATGGCGCCGTAAGCTTCCCCGGATTTCAGACAGGTGAAAAGTAGAGCTTTCTGGCAAAATTACATCAGGAGGTTCAGATGAAGAAGTCACGATTCACAGAAAGCCAGATCGTCGCGATCCTTAGGGAAGCGGATGCCGGGATGAAGGTAAAGGATATCTGCCGCAAGCATGGGATTTCGGATGCCACGTCCTACAACTGGAAAGCCAAGTACGGTGGCATGGGGGTGTCGAAATTGAAGCGCATGAAGGAGCTGGAGACCGAGAATGCCCGGCTCAAGCGCATGTACGCTGATCTGGCGCTTGAAAACCGGGCTATGAAGGCTCTGATCGAAAAAAGCTCTGACGCCGCCTGAAAAACGCGAGGCGGCGGCGTATCTGGTGGAACAGCACGGACTTTCGATTGAACGGGGTTGTCGCTGTGTGGGGCTGTCTCGAGCGGCTTGGTATCAAACCCCGCTGAACTGGCAGGAGAGGGATGCTGAGGTGATTGATACCCTGAATGCCTTGGTCGAAGCACATCCCCGCTGGGGCTTCTGGAAGTATCACGATCGGTTGCGTACCCAGGGTTACTCCTGGAATCACTAGCGGGTTTACCTGGTGTATTGCGCATTGGGCTTGAATCAGCCGCGGCGGACGAAACGGCGGCTACCGGAAAGGGTGCGTGAGCCCCTGTTCGTGCCGGAGCGGACAGACCAGGTCTGATCCGCCGACTTCATGAGCGACACGCTATACCACTGTACCCGGTTTCGAACCTTCAACGTGATTGACGACTATAACCGGGAGGTGCTGGCCATTGAGATCGATACATCACTTCGCGCACCGCGGGTTGTTCGAGTTCTGGAGCGGTTGAAGGAGCAGGAGCGGATACCTGACGTGCTGCGGGTGGACAATGTCCCGGAGTTCCAGAGCGACTGCCTGAGCGACCGGTTTCGTCCAGCCCGAACAATTCCAGCGCGGCCGGGCTGGCCATCTGCCAGCGGCCCTTGTCTTCCTTCTAGCACACTGGCACCGCAAAGCGGTCTGATCAAAGCTTCGATCCAGTTGCAACCACGTTTTAGCAGCGGGGCGTCACCGTCCGGATGCTCCGGCGCTCTGAATCGCCCCGGGTTCTCTAGACACTCTCGAGCTTCATAAAATATCTTTTCTCGTACTCCACCGGCGAGAGCATGTCATTGTAGCCGTGCTTGCGACGGCGGTTGTAGAACATCTCGATGTAATCG
>NZ_JALTON010000043.1 GCF_027000115.1 Thiohalobacter sp.
TCCGCATCGTCGGCATTCAGCGCTGGGCTATCTGTCGCCGATCAACTTCGAGCGGCAGCATACCCAGCACAAGGGCGGGGCTCAGGCCCCAAATGTGGAACTGTCCACTGAAGCGGGGTAACTCCAGAAAACGCACAAGGGACCACTTTTTGCGTACCAAGTACCAAACTCCCGCACGCACGGCCCGGCGACAGAAGTATCGCCAGCCAGAACGCGCACTCGCTCGCCCATCCCTGTACTCGGCATGCTGGCGGTCTGGGTGTTCGCGCTGTCCCCGGCCGCGTCGCAGGCCAGCACCGTCACACTTGAATACTATACCTCCGTCATGATGTCCGGTACCGATGGCGTCAACCCGACAGTCACCCACAATCTGACTGACAACCCGGCGCGGCCCCTCGACACCCAGGTGATCGAGGACTCCATCACGCCGTTTCATGGTAACGCACATGCATGGATCCCGGATGCGGCCAGCCTCTACTCGGAGTCGAGCATCGTTGCCGACAGCGCTTCACCGAATGGAGTGCTCTACACTCTGAATGATGCCGGCGCATTCACGAACACGGCCAACCGGTTCCTCTCCACTGGCGAGACGCTCGAGGTCAGCTTCGACTGGGCCTACCTGGTCAACCCGCAGGGCGATGGCGGCTACGGCTCGGCCTGGATCAACGTCGAGCTCAAGGACCTTACGGACTTCTCGCGGCCCATCCAGTTCACCCAGGAGGCCTTCAACTACTCCACCGATGGAATGGCCCAGGACAGCGGCAGCTTCTTCCAGAGTGTGTCCACAATCGCTGGCCATACGTACACGTTCGACCTGATTATCGAGACCGAGGCCGAGGTATTTCATCCCGGTGCCGCCGCAAGTGGCTACGGCTACGGTGAGGTCACAAACCTGCAGATCGCCGTCTCCAGTGCTGTGGTGCCGCTGCCGCCGGCACTCTGGCTGTTCGCCAGCACGTTACCCGCCGTTGTTGCTCTGGGCCGGCGTAAGCTTCGGTGACCATCGCTTGGCCGATGACTTCTTGCTCATGGACACCTCTTGTCGTTCTCACTCTACGACCAAATGTGTGTCCAGAATATTCAAGGGGCAACCCAGCATAGACCAAATCGACCATATCTTTGGGCCACGACCTGGAGGGTGGGCAGGGTCATACTCTTAATCAGGCAGGCGGGTGGCAAGCATCATCACGGGCCCGATACGACCCTGCTCGATGTTGGCGAGAGTGTTGCGCAGCTTCTCGTCGCTGCGGCGCATGGCCAGCCGCGGCGCGGAAAAGGCGCCGGGCTGCTGCGGGGCCTGTTCCATCACCTTGCGGAAGAAGCGGATGGCCAGCGGTGTGTGGTCTTCGCTCTCGACGATGCGCAGGCCGGCGTCGGCCAGCAGCGCGTGCATTTCGACCGGCGTCACCAGGTGGCTGGTGGCGGGCGACTCCGCCCAGGGCACGGGGAACAGCAGCTCACCGCTGCCCTTCTTCATGACATCGTAGAGGGCCAGCGGCCGGCCCGGCTTGAGCACGCGGGCCATTTCCCGGTACAGGGCGGCGCGGTCGGCGATGTTCATGGCGACGTGCAGGCTGACCACGGCGTCGAACTGCGCATCGGCGTAGGGCATGTCCAGCGCACTGCCGACGTCGAAGCGCACCCGGTGGTCGAGCCCGACCGCGGCGGTCAGGGTGTCGGCGGCGCGGATGAACTCGGGCGTGAGATCGAGCCCGACCACGCGGCAGCCGCAGTGGGCGGCGATGTAGCGCACGGCGCCGCCGATGCCGCAGCCGACGTCCAGCACCTGGTGACCGGGTTCCAGATCCAGCTTGCCGACCAGGTGCTCGGTGGCCTCGCGCCCGCCGATGTGCAGTTCCTCGAAGGGGGCGAGATCCGACGGCTGCAGCGTGGCGCGGTCGACGCCCGCCGCCGCCAGGGCGTCGAGGATGCTGGCGGCCATGTCCGTGCCGCCGTAGTGGCGCGCGACATCGCGCTCGATGTCCCGCGCCTGCCGTGCCGGACGGTTCATGCCAGGCTGCCCAGCATTGATTCGTCGTAGGGCGCCAGCGCCTCGTCGGCGTGCGCCCTGGCCACCAGGTCCGGGTTGGCGATGAAACTGCGGCCGAAGGCGACCAGGTCCATACGGTTTTGTGCCAGCTCCGCCTCGGCGCGTGCGGGCGTGAAGCCGCCGCAGCCGACCACCGTGCCCGGGTAGCGATGACGCACATAGTCCACCGGCCGGCCGCCGAGGTAATCGTAGCGCTGGTCGGCATCGAAGGCGGCGACGTGCACATAGGCGAGCTGCCTGCGGCCGAGTTCGGGCAGCAGCCAGTCGAAGGCGGCCTCGTCGCCCGGCGTGTGGTCGAGGTTGACATAGGCCTGGGGCGACAAGCGAATGGCGGTGCGCTGCGACCCCACGGCCGCGGCCACGGCATCGACCACCTGCAGCGGGAAGCGGGCCCGGTTTTGCGGGCTGCCGCCGTAGTCGTCCTCGCGCCGGTTGGTCTGCTGGTGCAGGAACTGGTCGATGAGATAGCCGTTGGCGCCGTGGATCTCCACGCCGTCGAAACCTGCCCGCAGCGCATTGCGGGCGGCGTCGGCAAAGCGATCCGCCAGCTCCGCGATTTCGCCGGTCGTCAGCTCGCGGGGTGTCTCGTAGCGCAGGTCCGGCGCCCGGGGCAGGGGGCCGTCGAGCGCCACCGCGCTGGGCGCCACCGGCTGGCAGCCGGTGTAATGGCTGTGGGCCATGCGCCCGGTATGCCAGAGCTGGCAGAAAATGAGGCCGTCCCTGGCATGTACCACGTCCGTGATCCGGTGCCAGGCGTCCACCTGGCTTGCGGCGAAGATCCCCGGCGTGCGCGGGTAGCCCTGGGCACGGGGATCGACGAGCGTCGCCTCGGTGACGATCAGGCCGGCGTCCGCCCGGGCGCCGTAATACGCCTGCGCACCTTCCGTCGGCACCAGGCCGTCGGCGGCGAAACACCGTGTCATGGGGGCCATGACGATACGGTTCTTGAGCGTCAGCCCGCCGGGGAGGCTGTAGTGCGAGAACAGTCGCTGGCTGTCCATGGCCGCCGTCCGCCTCCGTTCAGTCCTTGCCGAAGATCTTCTGGGCCATGATCAGCCCGGGACAGATGCCGACGGCGGCGGCGAACAGGAAGAAGGTGGGCACCACGTACAGGAACCAGTGCACCTTGTCGAAGCCGGTCAGCCAGATGCCGATCAGAATAAGGGTCGCGGCATTGAAGAAGAAAAACCGCATCGCTTTGCTTGCCTTGGTCATGAGTCGTCCTCCTGCTGCGCTGATCTGGAGTCCTGCCGGTCGATCAGCAGGTCGGTGGAAAGCATAGAATGGGCTATAATCCATAACAATGGATAATATCTGGATATTATTGGTATCTGTTTTGTTACCAATGAGCGGGCCGCCGTGGACAACCTGCGACGCATGATCGCCTTCGCCCACGTGGTCGAGGCCGGCAGTTTCTCGGGTGCCGCACGCCGGCTGGGCATTGCGCGTTCGGCCGTCAGCCGGCATGTCGCGCTGCTGGAGAAATCCTTCGGCGTGCGCCTGCTGAACCGCACCACGCGCCGCCTCAGCCTCACCGAGGCGGGCAGAATCTACTATGAAAGCTGCGCCAGCATCCTGGCCGAGGCCGAGACGGCGGAGCAACGCATCCGCCAGCTGCGGGATCAGCCGGTGGGCACGCTGAAGGTGGCGG